>NZ_FR894852.1:0-24646 GCF_000434255.1 Ruminococcus sp. CAG:379
CCGGGTATCCACGAATTCCGCCTGCACCTGCACGCTGCACCGCCAGTAGTAATAGGTGCCCGGCTCCAGCACGCCCACCAGCTTCCGGTCAAAGTACAGCCGTGCCCGGTCGTAGGGGGATACCTCCACCTTCACATAATGTACGGAAGGCAGCCGGGAAAAGATATACCGGGGCACATCCGGTGCCACCTCCGGGGTAGCAATGCTTACCAGCTGGAAGGTATGGCTGTGCTGGATGCTCCAGAAGGCATGCTGCCCCTCGGACAGGGCTTCCGCAAAGATCCCGTCCACAAAATGCAGCGCCAGCTGCTGGTCTGCTACCTGGACGGAAGCAGTCTGCTTGGCAATCTCCGGGCATGCTAACAGGGTCTCCAGGGTGCAGCTGCCGGAGGTCAGAGGCTGGTCCAGCTCCAGCACCTCCACCCGGGTATCCCCGAACAGGCGATATTTTCCCGGTTCCAGCAGCCGCATGAATCTGCCGTGCTTGATGAGCAAGCCTCTCTGATTGTCCTGAATGATCATGGTTTTCATATGTATTCCTCCTATGGAACAGCGGCAGTGCCGCCGGATGGTCGTGGTATGATCCGGACATGTTCGGCGTGCGGCCGACAGCTTCAGTATGGCTTTGCCCGGGCGGCAGGATCTGCGGCACGGGGTGGACGCATACGGTATCCGCCGCCGGGCAGGGCAGCCGGCATGGTACCTGTCTGCTCCCGCCAGAGGCGCAGGGGTACATGGATCATACGCTTTTTTCTTGTGGTGCACACCGCCGGTGAGCGGCATGCGGCTGGATCCGTATGAACGGTACGGAATGTGTGCTAGAGTTCATGCTCTATACATTCATCTCATCGGCTCCGGCATACACTGTGGGCATTGCCCCGTGCACCGCCCTGCTTTTGGAGGAAGCAGCGGCTCTGGACTTCCGATGTATGTATCATACCACAGGGTGCAATGAAAAACACGGAAAAAAAGCTGCGAACATTCCGGAACCGCATTTTCAAAAGATTTCCTTGACTTATTTCTCCATTGGTGCTATACTACTATGTAGTTTTAATCAGAATCGAGGAGTTATATGGAATCCAAACGCAACTATCAGCTGGATGCGCTGAAATTCTTTTTTACCCTGTGTATTTTTCTGTACCACGCCAGACTGCTGGCGCCTGCCGGCGGTCTTGCCCGGCAGATCTCCGACAAGTGGGGCTGGTTCGGGGTGCATTTCTTCTTCATCGTCTCCGGCATGCTGATGGCGAACAGCTTCATGCGCCACCGGACGGAGCAGATCCAGGAGCCGGGAAAAGCCGCCGTCCGCTTTGTGGTACACAAATTCCGCAGCATCGCCGGGATCTACTTCATTTCCTTTTCCTTCAACTTTGTAATCCGGTTTTGCATTGAGCTGCACGCCCACCAGGATGTATCCGCCCTGACCACGCTGTGGAAGCTGATCCTGGGCAGCGTACCGGAGCTGTTTCTGGTACAGATGTCCGGGGTGCGGCAGATCGGCGTCAACAGCGTGACCTGGTACATCTCCGCCATGCTGCTGGTGATGCTGCCTCTGTACTACTTCCTCTGCAAAAAGCCGGACTTTTTCCTGCATGTATTCAGCCCCACGGCGGCGCTGATGCTGTACGGCTTTTTCACCCAGATGGACAATGGCTACTTCGATCAGAACGACTGTATCGGCCCCTTCAGCGGCGGCGTGCTTCGTGCCCTCTGCGGCATTTGCGCCGGGGCTACCACCTGGGCATTGGCACAGTGGATCCGGGAGCATCTCTCTGACCGAAAGTACAGCACCAAGCTGACTCTCATCGAGGTGCTGTTCAGCGTCTATCTGCTCCTGGTGTGGATCTTCCCCAGCTTCAGTGCGCATCTCATGTACGGCGCCCTGCTCCCCATCCCCCTGCTGGTGGCAGTGGTGTTCAGCGGCAAGAGCCGGATCTCCGCCCTGTTCCAGATGCCCTGGCTCCGGCACATCAACCGGCTGTCCATGCTGATTTACTTCAATCACTACGCTGCCCGACAGTTGATCATGAGATTTGACCTGTGGCTGAATCGCCCCTATTTGCAGCGCTATCTGCTGATGGCAATGCTCACTGCCGGGTTCTGCCTGCTGTGTGCCACCCTGGAATGGCTCATCCACCGATGCTTCTCCCAGAAAGCATCCAAACCCGTATAACGCAAAAACAGCACCATGTACGAATACATGGTGCTGTTTTGTTTCTCAGAAAACGCTCAAAGAGCATCCACCAGATGCGCCAGATACCGGGCAATCAGGGTAATGTCACTGGAATCCACAATGCTGTCCCCGTTCACATCCGCACAGCGCAGCTGTTCCTCTGCCATGGCGGGAGTCAGCTCCGTATCCTCTGCCACATAGCGGCAAAGCCGTACTACATCCGCAATGGTGACTTCTCCATCACTGTTCACATCTCCCCGCAGGATGGAAGGCGTGTCGCTGACACTGTATACCACCTCCACTTTGGTGTACTTGACAGTGATGGTATCCTCCTTCTCTTCTTCCTTTGCAGCGGAGGCATCCCACCACTTTTGCAGTTCTACCTTACCGTCGGCAATCACCGCCTCCACCGTTTCCTTGTCAGCATTCTCCAGTGTACCGTCAAATTCCACCTTTACCTTGCTGCCGGTACCCAGACTCAGCTGATAACCCTTGGAGGTCCAGAACTCGTTGCCTGCGGCATCCTTTGCGTTGATGCACACTGCACAGCCTGCATACGCCCAGGAGGAGCCTGCGCTGGAGGTCACATCCGCAGTCATACGGATCTCCTTGAGATGCTCCGGATCCGTAATGGGGATCTCCACATAGCCGTTTGCGTTCAGCATGCTCTCCGGATCCTCAAAACACTCCACCCGTTCGGTCACCTTGCTGGGATCATAAATCTCCAGACCGTCAAAGGCGGAGGCGTCATCCGAGATCACGATCATGGCTGCGGAGTATGCAGGCAGTGTTACCTGAACCGTATTATCCGACACATCCGTTACAATATCCAGCAGCCGGATGTCGGCGCTGTCTCCGGATACTGCATACACAGCCGCTGCTTTATACTGCTTGTCGGAATTATTCAGAGCAATGGAGGCAGTCTCCTGTCTGGACATGTCCTTATTGGTGAGCATGGCGGTCACAACGCTCTGATCCGTACCGTTGACAGCCGCATAGGCGCTTGCAAGGGAAACATCCGCTGTCTTTGTGGGCATCAGCGTATCCCCGAATTTGCCGCCCTTGCCGTCATAATTGGTGTAAAGATTGATGCCGGAGAACATGTATTCATTGCCGCCCCAGAGAGACGCAAAGTATACGTTGGCATCCGCATAGCAGCCCAGGGCTTCTGCCTGGGCGATGGTGGCGCTCACATCCTCGCCCCCGTAGTTGTACTCGGAAATGGCAAGCTTGGTACCCGGGTAGTAGGTGTCAATGGACTTCTGCACCGTAGGCAGAATGGGTACATTCGCCTGGCACCACTTGCCGATCCAGCTGTTTTCCGCAAAGCCAGCCTCGTACAGAGTCCGGACGGACTGGACACGATCCTCCGCCCCGACTCTTGCGGATTCGGAATAGTAGTGAATATCCAGCACATCCAGCAGACGGGTACCAGCTGCATCGGATGCCTGTTTCATCTGATCCAGGTAGCAGTCCAGATACCAGTGATAGCCCTTCTCTGCCTGGAGGGTTCCCCATTCGGTAGAGCTGTCGTCATCCGCCAGGTGATCGTAGGCGGTGTAGCCATACAGGGCAGGGCCGAAGATCTCCGCATCGGGATCCAGTGCCTTCACTGCCTTTGCCATTTCCACGGATTTTTCGTGCAGCTCCGCAATGGTCACCGGATTCGGATGCAGCCGGCTGTGAGTGGTATTCCACAAAGCAGGCTCATTGTCCAGGCTGTAGCCCTGGATGCCGGAAGCGCTTTGAGAATTTCCCAGCTTTTCGATGATGTAATGCACATACTCATCCATATATACGTTTCCGTCCGTCAGATCCGGCGTATCCGCAAAGGCACTGCCCTTGGTCAGCACAACCTGGTTCCACCGGTCGGAGGGAGCAGTCTCCGTTTCGGATACGGAACCGTTCTTGTCCGCTGCCACATAGCCTGCCAGCTGCAAAGTCGCCAGCTTATAGCCAATGCCGTTGGCCGTCGCCTCCCTGGACAGGGTCTGCACACAATCCGCCGGATCACTGGAATCGGACAGATGGGCGTCCGAAGAGTGCTGCCAGTCTGCCCCGGCATTGGATGCGTTGGTCTCCCAGTTGTAGCCAGTAAACCGGTTGCCGCCCTGCCGGATGGCGTTAACCGTGAATTTACTGTAGTTATCCTGGTTTCCACTTTGGTTGATGCCATAGATATAGGGGCTGATCGCCTTGCCTTCGCCGCCAAGGTCAATTGCCACCTGCATCTGATAGCTGGTGTCTGCGCCGCCGGCACCCGGCAGAGCCGCAGACAGGGCAGCAATGGTAAACATCAGGGCTGCCCCAAAGGATTTGTACCTGTTCATGATAAATTCCCCCTTAAAGTCAGCATGTGCGTACAGGTTGCCTCTGTACAAACCATCTAATTCTCGCATGCTGTTGTATATTACATTGGTATTATAGCACAATACCCATCCATTTGCAAGGCTTTTTTCCTCTTTTCTCGGCACACACATGCTGTACAGATTTTATAGGGATTGACAAGACAGGGATTGTCTGATATAATCAGATTGTATTTAAGGAAACGTGCAACAGGGAGGATATACCCATGAAATCCATGGCTCTTGTAGCAGCAAGCGTATTGCTGCTGGGCTGCACCGGATGCAGTCTGTCTTCGGGTGCTTCCCAGGCATCCGGACAGGCAGAATCCATACACTCCCAGGTGAATCCTCCACCGGAGGATTCATCCATCACTCTGGTAAACCGCATGACCAAGGCGGAACGGGAGCGCACTGCCCTCACCGTATTTATCGCCGAGGAATGGGATCATGCCGCCCAGTTCCTGCTGGAGCAATCCCTGCGGCTGCTTAGGATTTACGATGAAGAACTGGGGATGGAGTTTACAGCCAGAATCATCCTGCCGCCCGGATATGACCCCAAGGAAAAATACCCGGTGATGCTGGATACGGACGGCATCTGGCGAACGGGACTGGTGCCCCAGGCGCCCTTGCAGGAGCATGCACCGATGATCCTCCGGGATGATGGTTCAAACGGGGTCTACTACCATATGGATGACCTGTGGCAATTGACCAGCGCCCTGTCCCTCCGGGAACTGATGGATGGAACAAACTATGAGCCGGTGATCCTGGTGAGTCTGGGATTTTCCAGGTATCCGGGGGAATGGCAGACGGAACGTGCCAAAATGCAGACCATCCTGGAGAAGCGGGAAGCCCTGCTGCATTTCATTACCGACAATCTGATGCCACGGCTGGGACAGGAATTTTCCCTGTGCTACGAACGCTCCACCCTATGCGGTTACGGCACCGGCGCATTGTTCAGTCACTACGCCCTGTTCCAGGCGGATCAGTACGAAAACCAGCCCTTCGGGGGCTATCTGATCGCAGACCCTACCTTCCAGGTCTATTCCCAGCTAAAGCATGATCCGGCACCGGATGCCTGGAAAAGCGACTTCGGCTGCGCTCAATCCCATATGGACAAATTCGTAATGCTCCGGTACAGTACCCGGATGCCGGAGGATCTTGCCTCCAGTCAGAATGCGGATTCCGATCCCGACCCTATACAGCAGTTGACCCAGCGGCTCGTGGAACTGTCCGCTCCCGGCTCGTTTGAACCCATAGAGGGGCATTACGGCAGTGATGTGCCCGGCGTTCTGCTGGAATTTCTGAAAGAATATTACGCTATATAAACGAAAGCGCATGCAGAACGCATGCGCTTCTTTGTTCAGGTGGCGGGCAGCAGCTTTTCAGACAAAAGAAAAGCGCACCGCAGATGCAGCTACGGTACGCCTGAAACAGGGGTGGAAACATGCGGTAATAGGGAGGATGAATCCATCACAGGGAAATAACAAGGGTTATTCCCCAAAAAATCCACCATGCAACGTGAACCAAACGTTGCCTGCATGTCTCACAAGTTAATTGTATCATATTTTCTTGAATAGTCAATACACAATTATGCTATGATTTATGCACATTCTTGCTGCCCTTTTTATTTCGGTATTGCATCCGTCAATCTCCGCAGTGGAAAGGACTTTGCCGCTTCTGCATCAGCTGTGTCATTCGTTTCAGCATGCAATCCTTGTAGTATATTGCTTACGCCTTTTTAAAGAGCGTAATATCCGACAGGGTGATGTTATAATAATCCGTCCCTCCCAGATTAAATACAATTGCCGCATCCTCCACAGGCTCGGTAATGGTGAAGGTCTTGGCTGCATGCTGCTTGGTGCCGGTGGCATCGATGCTGCCGGAAACGCAGCTTTGCTCTGGATTCTCCAACTGCTGTACTCCATAGGTAACGGTCACATCCACAGTGGAGGTGTAATCAAACGCCAGCTCATAGGTGCCCGGTGTCAGGGTCAGTCCCCCCACATATGCCTGAATATCCTCCGGCTTCGTGCCGCCGTCCACCATATTGATCCAGAAGGATTTGTCGTAGCCCACATAATGGGCGGCATTGGCGCCGGCTTCTGTGTTGATCTTCACATCGTAGGTACCGTCCGACGCAGCATCCAGCCCGATCTTGCTCCACTCCCTGCCGATGGCGGTGCAGATCTGATCCGCCAGCACATAGGCGCTCAGCTCATGGGTCAGGGCGGAGGGGTGCCAGTCGGAGCCAAGCCCGTTGGCAGGCTTCTGGGTGGCGGACTGGTAGCTGCGCACCTGGCTGTCCCCGGTTTCCGCCGTGTAATCCGTGATGGCCTGCTGGATCAGAGGATACAGATCCTCGCCCCCCATGGTGCCCATGGTGCAGATGATGGCTGCCTTCGGGTTCTTTTCCCGCACCTGCTTGAGAAATGTGGTATAGGCTACGGTAAATTCATCCTTGCGCCCATCAAAATCCTGGTTCAGATAGGAGGAATCATTGGTACCCAGGTTGATGACCACCACATCGTTGGTATGGCTGTCGAAATCCCATGCTTCTGCATAATCCGGCAGCTTGCCCACCAGGTCATAGCAATCCGGCACCAGGGACTCCGTATTCCGCTCCCCGGTGGTGTAGCCGGAAACCACCCCGTATCCGCTGTAGGATACGGCGCTGTAGTCTGCATCCAGCAGCTGGGCAGTGAGATACGCATAGGATTTCATGAAATTCTCCGTATCCGTCCGGAAGGCTTCATACTGATCCTTGCCCTCCACCCCGTAAGCGCAGGTGATGGAATCCCCGATAAACTCGATGGACAGGGGTTTTTTCGCCGTAGGAGCGCAGGGGGATGCCAAAGAATCCGGAGCGGCGACATGGAGATTCCTTACACCGATGGCACCGTTGTTCGCCTCCGACAGGTGGATCACCTTCACCGTTGCGTGGCGAACCGTATCCCCGGAAAACAGCTGGAGCTTTGTTTCCGTTTCACTCATCAGGCTATCGCAAAGCAGTTCTCCATCCACATATACCGCATACCGGGGACGGTATCTCTCATCTCCTGCTGCGCAGCCGTCCCCTGCCAGCGTCAGCTCCGCCGATGTACCGGTCACGGTAAATTCCGCAGCGGCACCGCTCTGCACCAGCCAGGTGGTGTCCCCCTTCCGCAGGGTCCTGCCCACCAGCTTGGCGGTCTGCTCCGTAATGGCAACGTCCGTTTCCCGGATCTCGCCGGACTGGGATGCCTCCAGCACCTGTCGGCGCAGCCGCACCAGGTCAAAGCCATTGACTGCCCCGTCTTCGTTCAGATCCTGTCCCTGGGCAAGGGCATCCTTCTGAATCAATGCCTTTTGCAGGGTTCGCACATCGGCTGCATCCGATGCAAATCCGGTGATGCCTGCCAAAGGCAGCAGCAATGCGCCTGCCACTCCAAGCGCAGTCCATTTCTGTTTGCGGTTGTTCATGTTTTCATCCTCCCTGTTTTTTAGCAGCGTCTATACCATGCTACCTTCAGGCAACACCGCACAAAGATTGTGTGGTAGATGTGCCAACAGATTTTTCGTCAGCAGATGCTACGCAAAGCCGACAGGCGGGCTTTGTGCGGTATTGCCTTAATTATAGTATAGCAAATGCGTGTGGAACTGTCAACCAGCAATAGCCAAAAGGCTATACCAATTCCGGTACAGCCCCTATGCCCTGTTGTCTATGCATCCGCCCCGGAGACAAAAAGGAGGACGCTTCCTTTCGGCAGCGTCCTCACCAAATGGTAGATGCTATTTTTTCGGGGGCTTCGAGTGGCACATGCCGCTGTTGGGGCAGCAACCACAGTTGCAGCCGCAGGAGGATTTGCCTTTTCGTCGGTCACGGAGCATTTTCCGCACCACCAATGCCACCAAAGCACACACGATCAGCAAAACCAGGATCGTTCCGATGTTTGCACTGAACCATTCCATAAAAGCCACTTCCTTTGGATATTTGCCTGTAAATTATACCCGAACCTTTGTACGCAGAGTACTGCTTTCCTTGTAGGGTCGAACCAGCATGTAGATCATGAAGGCTACCAGGGCGAATGCCACGATGGTGCCCAGAATGTTTGCATTGCCGCTGAACAGCTCACCAAGCTGATATACCACCAGAGATACGGCATACGCAAAGCCGCACTCGTAGCCGACGGCGAACCAGAACCACTTAGCGTTGTTCATCTCACGCTTGATAGCACCCATTGCTGCGAAGCAAGGCGCACACAGCAGGTTGAAGATCAGGAAGGACATGCCTGCAACGCCGGTGAATGCAGCAGCCAGGTTTGCGTAAACCCCGTTGTCACCGCCGTACAGAATACCCATGGTTGCAACGATGTTTTCCTTTGCCACCAGACCGGTAACGGCTGCAACCGTTGCCTGCCAGTTGCCCCAGCCAAGAGGAGCGAACAGCCAGCAGATGCCCTTGCCGATGTATGCCAGGATACTGCAGGACATCTGATCCTCGGTCAGCATGCCGAAGGAACCGTCCACCCAACCGAAGAAGGAAGTGAACCAAACGAAGATGGTGGACAGGGTGATGATGGTGCCTGCCTTCTTGATAAAGGACCAGCCACGCTCCCACATGGAGCGGAGCACATTGCCCACGGTGGGCATATGGTAGGGAGGCAGCTCCATAACGAAGGGAGCAGGATCCCCGGCGAACATCTTGGTTTTCTTCAGGATGATACCGGAAATAACGATGGCTGCCATGCCAAGGAAGTATGCGCCGGTGGCGATCCATGCAGAACCGCCGAAGATTGCGCCTGCCATCATGGCGATGAAGGGCTGCTTTGCGCCGCAGGGGATGAAGGTGGTGGTCATGATGGTCATACGACGGTCACGTTCATTCTCAATGGTTCTGGATGCCATGATGCCGGGAATGCCGCAGCCGGTACCGATCAAAATCGGGATGAAGGACTTACCGGACAATCCGAACTTCCGGAAAATACGGTCCATGACGAAGGCGATACGAGCCATATAGCCGCAAGCCTCCAGGATTGCCAGCAGAATGAACAGAACCAGCATCTGGGGTACAAAGCCAAGTACTGCGCCCACACCGGCAACCAGACCATCCAGGATCAGTCCCTTCAGCCAGTCCGCACAATTGAGTGCATCCAGTCCCTGTTCGATGAGAACCGGAATACCCGGTACCCACACGCCATACTCAGCCGGATCCGGCTCGCCGCCTGCAAAGGCATCTGCAGCAGTAGTCAGATCCGCCATGGTAGCGGTTTTCGTGGTAACCTCCAGGGTTTCCTCATCCTCAACGTCGTAGGAGAAATCTGCACTGTACTGCTTCTCAAATTCCAGAATTGCATGCTTGGCTGCTTCCCCGTCAAAGGTGTCAGCCTCCGGATCTATGTAGCCCTCCAGTGCAGCAGTGTCTGCGCCCTGTTCACCCAGGTAAGCCACATAGCCGTCAATGATGGCATTGGTGTCGCCGTATTCCTCGGCAGCTTCCTCATAGGCACCGGAGCCGATGCCCAGCAGATGCCAGCCGTCACCGAACAGACCATCGTTTGCCCAGTCTGTTGCGGCACTGCCCACAGTGACCATGGAAATGTAGTAAACCAGGAACATAACTACAGCAAAGATGGGCAGACCCAGCCACCGGTTGGTAACCACCCGGTCAATCTTATCGGAGGTGGTCATGCCGCCCTTGTTTTTCTTCTTGTAGCAGTGCTTGATGACGTTGGCAATGTACACATACCGCTCATTGGTGATCATGCTCTCTGCGTCATCGTCCATTTCCTTTTCCGCTGCGGCAATATCCTGTTCGATATGCTCTATATCACTCTTGGAAATGGACAGTGCCTCCAGAACCTTTTCGTCACGCTCAAAGATCTTGATGGCGTACCAGCGCTGCTGTTCCTCCGGGATATTATGCAGCACCGCTTCTTCAATATGCGCAATGGCATGCTCCACACAGCCGCCGAACTGGTGCTGGGGGATCATGGGAGTACCCTGCTTTGCTACCTGGATGGCAGTCTCAGCCGCTTCCTTGATGCCGGTGCCCTTCAGTGCGGAGATCTCCACTACCTGGCAGCCCAGCTCCTTGGCAAGCTCCTCTGTATTGATCTTATCCCCGTTCTTCCGGACAATGTCCATCATATTGATGGCTGCCACCACTGGGATGCCCAGCTCTACCAGCTGGGTGGTCAGATACAGGTTCCGCTCCAGGTTGGTGCCGTCGATGATGTTCAGAATCGCATCCGGCCGCTCCTGGATCAGATAATTCCGGGCTACCACTTCCTCCAGGGTGTAGGGAGACAGGGAGTAAATACCCGGCAGGTCTGTGATGGTCACATCGCTGTGACCTTTCAGTTTACCCTCCTTCTTTTCAACCGTTACGCCGGGCCAGTTACCCACAAACTGGTTGGATCCGGTCAGCGCATTAAACAGGGTGGTTTTGCCTGCGTTCGGATTTCCCGCAAGCGCTATTTTGATTCCCATATCAGCAATCCTTTCTCCTTATTTCAGTTAGCTTTCACTAATTAGTTTTCGCTAACCAATGTGCAAACCATTATTCCGTTTCGATCATTTCAGCATCCGCTTTTCTCAGGGACAGCTCATAACCCCGAACTGTAATCTCGATCGGATCCCCCAGGGGTGCTACCTTCCGGATATAAACCTCCGTACCCTTGGTAATGCCCATATCCATGATCCGGCGCTTGACTGCACCCTCCCCGTTGAGCTTCTTGACCCGAACAGTCTGACCGATGCGTGCTTCCTTTAGTGTTGCCATCTTCTCTGCCTCCTTAAACCATGATCTTGCTTGCCATTTCCTCGGAAACAGCCACTCTGGATTCCTTTACGTTCACGATCACATTCCCGCCGATCTGGCTGATGACAGTCACGGTTGCGCCTGCCACAAATCCCAGATTCTCCAGGAACTTCTTTGTTTCTGCTTTGCCGCCGACTTTTTTGATCATATTTTCCTCGCCAACAGCCGCAAATGTCAGAGGCATCATGCTCACTCCCTCTTTCGTTTATGTTAGCTTTCGCTAACTTCATTAGTATCATCATAGCGCATTTCCCCTGGATTGTCAAGGGGATTTTCCCTTTCCAACGTGGTTTTTCAGAAAAATTGGATGTTTATGCATCTCGAAGTTAGCATAAAGCAACTACAATGTGCAACCTGCACAAAACCAAATACCGTCCGGGTATGCCCCGAACGGTATCCTGTTTTATGCTTCTCCGTGATACGCCACCCGGATGATATCGTCAATGTCTGCCTCCTCCAGGCTGATATCCTTGATGGCTGCCTGCTGTCCGATCTCATCAATCAGCTTTGCCGCCGTAATCTCCCGCTTCAGGAACCGGTACACGGTGCGTGCGCCCTCCTGCCGGACAATCTGCGCTCTGGGATGCTCCACATGCTGCTCCGTGTAAAAGTCAATGATGAGTTCCCGGTAAGGGGCAATCCGTTCCACCAGTTCATCCAGGGAGCCGTCCTCGATGATAATCCCGTGATTGATGATAATCAGCCGCTTGCACAGTTCCTGGATATCTCCCAGGTCATGGGTGGTGAGAATGACGGTGGTGCCCCGGGTCTGGTTGATCTGCCGGATAAACTTCCGGATGGCATGCTTGGCATCCACGTCCAGCCCGATGGTAGGTTCATCCAGGAACAGCACCCTGGGGGAATGGAGCATGGCTGCTGCCAGGTCTCCCCGCATCCGCTGTCCCAGGGACAACTGCCGCACCGGGGTGTCAATGATGCTGTCGATGTCCAGAATCTCGTTCATCATGTCCATGTTTTCCCGGAACGTCCGGTCATCCACGTCATAGACCCGGCGCAGCAGCTCAAAGCTCTCCCCCAGCCGCAGATCCCAGTACAATTGGGTACGCTGCCCGAATACCACTCCCAGCTGCTGCACCACCCGCTTCCGGTCCTTCACCGGAGAAATGCCGTTGATGCGCACCTCCCCCGAGGTAGGAGTCAGAATTCCGGACATCATTTTCACAGTGGTGCTTTTGCCGGCGCCGTTGGGGCCGATATACCCGACGATCTCTCCCGGCTCAATGGAAAAGCTGATATCCTTTACCGCTGTTATGGTACGACGCTCCGGTTTAAACAATGCTTTCACCGAGCCCTTCAGTCCCTTTTCCTTTTTCACGGACTGGAACTGCTTGACCAGGTGTTCCACTTCGATCACTGCCATATGCAAACCTCCTTACGATCCGGCGCTTTCATATTGCTTGAATCCTGCCCGGAATACGGCGCATGCCACAGCGAACAGGGCGATGCCCAGCGCCAGGGTCACAAACGCCATGCCATAGGGCAGGGTCAGCATGGATGCTTTGCCCATGAATGCGGACGCCGGATAAAAACAGATCCATCCCATGGGCAGAATAAAGGTGAATATGAACTGTACCGCCCGGGGATACATGGACAGGGGGTACATATTGGTGCGGTTGAACAGCTCCTGAAAAAAGCTGGATACATGGAAGGGGCTTTTTGTCCAGAAGGTCAGAGAGCCAAATCCCAGGTAAAATGCGCCCCGCAGCAGGGTGCCTCCCACCACGGCGCAGAGCATTGCCGCCGTATTGTGCAGCGTCCACTGAAACTGCACGGAAATGCATCCGTACACAAAGAGGATCACGCCCGGCACCAGGTCTGTCAGCCCCACAAAGTTCATTTCCCCGAACAGGAACTGGAACAGGGTGTTCATGGGCCGCAGCCGGAGCATATCCATTTCTCCCCGGAGGATCGTCCAGCCCATGTACCAGGTCTTGGTGAAGAAAATCACGGACAGGCCATGACTCAGCACGGACATGCCGTACAAAAACGCCAGCTCTTTGAAGTTCCAGTCCGCCAGGGCGTCGAACTCCATGACCACAAATTTGATGGTCGCAAAGCCCACCAGAAACTGCATGGGGTTGGAGATGAGCCAGCCCACAAATGCCAGGGGATACTCAAAGCAGGACTGGATGGAAAGCCGGATGGACATGGCTGCCACCGACCAGTATTGTCTTAAGGTTTTCATGCACGCACTCCTTTCTCAGCCACCCTGTACCAGCACCCGGCGTGTCGCACGACGCTGGGCGTAATAGAACAAAACTCCCAGTGCCAGCAGCCACAGTGTCTGGATACCCACCATTTCCAGGCAGGTACCCATGTCATACTTTCCGATGTAGATGCTCAGAGGCGTCTGGAAGATATGTACAAAGGGAAGCCATTGCAGAGTCACCTGCAACCAATGGGGGAAGAACCAGATGGGAATGATAGCGCCGGACAGCAGATTTACAAAGTGATATTTTACGGAAAATGCAGGGCCCAGACTGATGGCAGAGAATGCCAGCATAGCAAAGGTGGCGGAAAACACCCAGTTGATGCCATAGCCCAGCACAAAGCTCAGCAGGAACAGCCCGAAATGCCCCCCGGATGCGGGAACCGGCAGTCCGAACAACAGGGCTCCCACCACAAGGATGGGCAGGGCGGAGCGGAACAGACTGATAACCAGGCTGCCGATATCCTCCGCCAGATACAGGGAAAACAAATTGATGGGTTTGATCATATCCGTTGCAATGCTGCCGGATTTCACCGCCTCTGTAATCCGATCCTCCACCCCCATGTAGGACAGGGAGGACACCAGCGCAGAGATCACCGTGTAGGTAGTCATGCCCTGTACGGATACATCGTGGCTGATGTCCACGCCGGCATAGACTGCCCTCCAGAAATAACCGATGGCGATCATCATCAGAATCTGTAATACCAGATAAGACCAGACCTCAAACCGGTATGCCAGCATGGTCTGCATCCGCAGACGAGCAATGTACAAATATGTTTTGATACGACTCACTCCTTTCAACTGTGAAAAAGCGCAAAAAGGCGCCGCCGGAATCCATCCGGCGACGCCTTAGGGTACCCTGCGTCAGAACGCAGAAACCCCTCCGCAAAAGGCAGGCTCCGATGGTTTCCGTATACAATGCATCATGGTATTGCTGCGGCGCAGATGTACAAACATAGTCAGAACCTCCTTTCACAAAACGATGAGCCAATTGTATCATATATCTTTCTCGCTGTCAACCCATTTTTCAGAAGTTTTTCTGCAAAATAAGAACAGACCGCAAAACTGCGGTCTGTGAGGAGGGGAAACGAACCAAGCTTACTTCAGATCCGACCACCGGGTGGTTTCGCCTGTGTAGATCTTCCGGATCTGGTCGGAGGTCAGCTCTGAGTAGCTGTTGTCCTTGTTGACGATGACGGCAATGCCATCCATGGCGATCTTTGTAGCAGTAACACCCTTGGCGGTCTCGCTGTCCTTCAGTTCCCGGGACGCCATGCCAATCTGGCATACTCCCTCAACGGCGGAGGTGATGCCGGCACTGGAGCCGCTTTGCTGGATCTCGATCTTCACGCCGGAATTCAGCGCCATGTACTTATCTGCCAGCACTTCCATCAGCGGTGCCACAGAGGTGGATCCGGCAATGGTCAGGGTACCGGTCTGACCGGATGCCTTGTACGCCTCGCCCTGGGTGACGCTGATGTAGCCCTTTTCATCCACCACTGCCTGCCCGTCCGTACTGAGGATGTAGCTGATGAAATCCTGTGCCAGAGGGGTCAGATCCTTGCCGGTCACGATGTTGAAGGGACGGGATACTGCGTATTTGCCTGCCTTCACATTTTCTGCGGTGGCTTCTACTCCGTCCACCTTGACCGCCTTTACAGTGTCATTGAGCGAGCCCAGAGACACATAGCCGATGGCAGCCTTATTGCCTGCCACGGTGGTCAGCATAACGGAGGTGCTGTTTGTGACCTCTGCGGTATCCGTGGTGTTGTCCTTGTCATCCTTGACTACGCCCATCAGCTCGCTGAATGCGGAACGGGTACCGGAGCCGTCCTCACGGGCCACCACTGTGATTTTTTCGTTCTGACTGCCGCAGCCCACTGCGGTAGCTGCCATCAATACAGCACAGCTTAACAATGCAAGAAACCTTTTCATATGCATTCTCCTTCTCCATGTTTATTTGTGTTTTTTGCTGTGACCTTATTCTAGCATGGAGCCTGTAAAATGCACAATCTGTTCCGATTTAAATCCATGTAAAGCTTTTGCACTGAAATCTTTAGTTTTGTTAAGACAAAACCCCGGAAGCGGACGAGCCGCCTCCGGGGCATATTCCGTTTGAGGCAACACTGCGCAAAGCCGACAGGCGGGCTTTGTGCGGTATTGCCTGGAATCAGGACTGGGCACCGATCACAAAGCTGCGGGTCTGGGGCGCACGGAACAGGGCGAATGCCCCCAGCATGGTGAACGCCATTTCCGGCAGCATATAGGAGCCGTTGTAGCAGATGGAGTACAGCACCACATTCCAGCCTTCCGGGCACCAGATTGCGAAAAAGATGGTACCGGAAATAAAGTGGCTGATAAACCGCAGCACCATGGCAAGACCGATGCCGGCAGTGATCCCACCGGCGCCATGCTTGCGGAACAGTCCGGCTACGCCCAGGGAGCCATACGCCAGCAGGTAATCAAACAACAGACAGCCCACCCAGGTGCCGGCGGTCATGCCCCAGCTCATCAGTTCACCGAAGCTGAGGGCGATCTGGATCACTCCGTAGAAAAAGGAGCAGGTCAGTCCCCATTTGACCCCATAGCGGATGGACAGCAGGCACACCGGCAGCATGCTCAGCAGCGTAATAGAGCCACCCAGCGGCAGCTGATACACCTTAAACAAGCTCAATACGGTTGCCAACGCCAACAGTACGGCACTGAGCACCAGCTTTTTTGTTTTCGTTTCCTTCATTGCAATATCCTCTTTTCTCCGGAACGGCAGAAAAATGCGCCAAGGCTCTCACCTCAGCGCATATCAGTACGCTCCGGAAATTTCTGTTCTAGGTCATGTTGACGCTAAGCCTAACAACGCATCTTTTCGGCAAAATCTGCATATTCTCTTAGTGTCAACACTCCCCAGTATAACACAGTCCCTGCATTCTGTCAATCATCTCAAGGGATTGCCCACATATTTTTGTTCAAACACGGAAACCGGCACCGCCTTGTCCAGCAGCCAGCCCTGTGCCTTCTTAAAGCCGCAGGCACACAGGAAATCCGCCTGTTTCCGGTTTTCTACGCCCTCGAAAACAATCTCCTTTTCTGTTGCCTGGATCAGCATGCACATACGCTTAATGTACTCCCGGTGCTTTTCGGAAAGCTCGATGCTGTCCACGAACGCCTTATCCACCTTCACCACATCAATGGGAGAGCCCATCAGCAGACTCAGAGAGGAGTAGCCCTTGCCGAAATCGTCAATGTCAATGGAGAAACCGACCTCTCGCAGGCGACACATATTCCGCTCCATCTGTTGCGCATCGGATGCAAAAGCACTTTCCGTTACCTCTACTTCAATATAGCGGCTGTCGATCTGGTACTTTTTGGCAAGGCCAATGACCCGATCCACAAAGTTGGGGTAGTTGTTGTGAAGCCGGGAAAAATTCACGGAAATGGGCACAAGGGGCATCCCGTTGTCCTGCCACTGGCGCAGGCTCCGCAGCACTTCCTCATACATGAAGAAATCCAGCTCTACGATATAGCCCACCTTTTCCAGAATATCGATAAATTCCGAGGGCATCCGGTAGGTGCCGTCCGGATTCCGCCAGCGCACCAGTGCCTCCGCCCCGATGATCCGCAGATCGTCCATCATAAACTTGGGCTGAAGAAACAACTCCACTGTGCGAGATGCAATGGCACCATGCAACTCTGCGGCAATGGCCTTTTCCCTCGCCCGGGCCGTCCGCAGTGCTTCGTAGTAAATGCAGCAAAGATCATCTTTCCCGGTCTTTGCCTTCCTCCGTGCCAGATTGGCATTGTCCATTTCCTCCGTCACTTCAAAATGCCGGGGGTCAATAAAGCTGATGCCGGTTGCTACCTGGATCTCACTGGCAGGATACTTTTTGCGCTGCCGCTGGACAAACAGGGCATCCCGCTCCCGCACCAGCCGCTCCAGCTCATCCCGGGTATCAGTTTTCATCAGGCACAGAAAATAGTCTGAGTTGATCCGGCTGCCAAATACCGTTGCCGGAGAGGAACTGATAATGGAGCCGAACTCATACAGCATGGTATTGCCGGAATCGTAGCCGAAATTATCATTTACATAGGAAAAATCGTTGAAATCCGAATATACAAAGGCGTAGCAGGCATTGGTGTCCGCCTCCTCCAGATACAGAGCGCTACGCTCCTTGAAGGCGACCCGGTTCAGCAGACCGGTAACCGGATCCGTGGTGGACAACCGTTCGATGATGCGCTTATCCTCGCTGACAGTTTTCTTCAGCCGCCGCAGGTTATCCACGCTGGTCTGCCTGCCGAACAGCCGGACGATCTCCCCCTGCTCGTTGGCGGAGCACACGCAAACCAGCCGATACCATTCGTAATCCTCCGCACCGGGCATGCGCATGCGCACCTCAATGGAGGTCTTTTTCTCCTCCGTCAGACAGGACATCAGTTCCCGGAGAAACCGGGGATAATCCTCGGGATGCACCACCTTTTTGGGAATGCTCCGCTCCAGATAGCCAGGGATGACTGCCGGGATTTTTCCCTGCCGCACCGGCAGGAAATTCAGCGGCAGATTCATGGTATCGTGCTTGACATCATAGTCGTAGAACAGCTCATCCGTATGCTCGGCAATCAGCTGGTACCGCTCTGTCTGAAGCCGCAGCTCCTCATCCCGCTGCTTCGCCTTGGTAATATCAAAGGTGGCAAGATAAAACAACGGGTTGCCGTTCTGTATCCGCAAAAACTGTCCTCGCACATCCACCCACATCAGGGACTGATCTTTCCGGATCACACGTACCTGCATGAAAATAGTCTTTTCCCCCCGGGCAATGGCAGCGATATGCTGGTTCAGAATGGGAAGATCCTGTGGATAGAACAGCTTGCCCAGAATGCCCCCGTTGGAGGTCTCCATATATTCCTCCCGGGTGTAGCCGAACTGGTGGAAGTAATCCTCTGTAGCGTGGAGCAGATGCATGGCAGTTTCCTTGATCTCCACGATGCTGACGCTGCCCGGCAGGTTCTGGATCAGCGCCTCCAGTTCCATTTCTGTTTCATTGAACTTGGCCTGGAGCCGCTTGATGTGGGAAATATCCGTCAGCGTAATCTCTCCGATGAGCTTGCCGTTCTCATCCTGCCTTTGTTTGCCGAAGCAGAATACATAGGTCACACTGCCGTCCTTGCGCTGGAGCCGGTGCTCCAGATACGCCGTATCCTGCACTGCCAGAATGGCGCGCAGCTCCTTGGCGTAGATCGGGAAATCCTCCTTGACGAACAGATCCTGAAAACAAAGCTGCTGCTTTTCCACATCCTGCAGGGTGTAGCCGGTAATGGCGTAAAACCCGGCGTCTGCAAAAATGATCCGATTATGCTCCTGCACGTCTACCAGCAGCGTACCATAATTGACTCTGGCAACAATGTCACTTTTTCTCAAAGTGTTCCCCCCCATCGGTGAAATAGGTTTTCATGCACCCGTTGTATCTCTCTGGGGTACGAGAATATGGGGCTGGTTTGTATTCTCCCCACTATATATATACATTATAGCTTGTTTTCATAAATAGGTCAACCTGGAAAACGAAATCTTGTGCAAAACATCTAAAATCGAATCGATATAGGGGGAAAAGAAATAAAACTGCCAAAAATGCAACCGAATCAGCGACACGTTTCCACATGACTTCATCTTTTTTTGCAGAAGGACTTGACAAATCGCCAGCATCGTGCTATAGTGTTCCTGAAAGATACTACTTGAAAGGCGGAGTGAATGATGGATGCGGCGGAAATGCTGATGCAGTTTGCCCTGACCCGGCAGGAGGCGCTGATCTATATGGCGCTGACCACGGACGGAGCCATGACCGGCTATGAGGTTGCCAAACAGCTGGGCATCTCCCGTTCCAATTGCTACACCTCCCTGGCAAGTCTGGTGGAAAAGGGCGCCGCTTACCTGCTGGAGGACACAGCGACCCGGTATGTGGCGGTCAAGCCGGAGGAATTCTGTGGCAACCGGATCCGGATGCTGGAGGAGCTGAAGGACAAGCTTGCCCAGCAGCTACTACCCCGGGCAGCACAGACGGAAGGCTATCTGACCATCGGCGGGCAGGAAAACATGATCGACAAGGCGGTCTTTATGATCGAGCATGGGGCGGAGCGGCTGTATCTGTCGGCGGAGCGGGTCTGTCTCGAACCGCTGATCCCAAGCCTGACGGCAGCCGCAGAACGGGGCATGCAGGTCACAGTGATTACGGACGTCCCCTTCTCCCAGCCGGGGATCCGGTTTTATACGGCGGACTGCCACCCGGGTCAGATCCGGCTGATCGTGGACTCCAACGCAGTGCTGACCGGAGATCTGACCACGGACGGCACCTGTCTGTACTCCCGGAAAAAGAACCTGATCGACCTGTTCAAAGAAGCCATGCGGAATGAAATTCAGCTGATCGAGCTGTATCAAAACGAGAAAGGATCTGTACTATGAAAACAACGTTTGCAACCAAGGAGATCGTGGAGCGCATCGCCGCCCAGTACCCCACCCCCTTCTATCTGTACGATGAAAAGGGCATCCGGGAGAACGCACGGAAGCTGAAGCAGGCGTTTGCCTGGAACAAGGGCTACCGGGAATACTTTGCAGTCAAGGCGACCCCCAATCCCTTTATTCTGAAAATTCTGCAGGAGGAGGGCTGCGGCGTGGACTGCTCCTCTCTGACGGAGCTGATGATGAGCGAGGCATGCGGCTTTTCCGGCAGCGATATCATGTTCTCCTCCAATGTGACCCCGGCGGAGGATTTCAAGCTGGCAAAGAAGCTGGGCGCATACATCAACCTGGATGATATCACCCACATTGACTTTCTGGAACAGGTTGCAGGTCTGCCGGAGACCATCTTCTGCCGGTACAATCCCGGCGGACATTTTGAGATCGAAACCCATGTCATGGACAATCCGGGGGAGGCAAAGTACGGCTTTACCACCCAGCAGCTGATCGATGGGTTCAAGATCCTGATGCAGAAGGGGGTCAAGCACTTCGGTCTGCATGCCTTCCTGGCAAGCAACACCGTCACCAACGCCTACTACCCCAAGCTGGCACGGGTGCTGTTTGAAACTGCTGTCATGCTCAAGAAGGAGACCGGTGCAGACATCCGCTTTGTAAACCTGTCCGGCGGCGTGGGCATCCCCTATCGGCCGGAACAGGAACCCAACGACATTCTCGCCATCGGCGAGGGCGTCCGCCAGGCATTCGAGGAGATCATGGTACCCGCAGGGCTGGGGGATGTAGCCATCTTTACCGAACTGGGCAGATTCATGCTTGGCCCCTACGGCAATCTGATCACCAAGGCAGTACACGAAAAGCACATTTACAAGGAATACATCGGCGTGGATGCCTGCGCTGCAAATCTGATGCGGCCTGCCATCTACGGGGCATACCACCACATTACCGTGCTGGGCAAGGAGAATGCACCCTGCGACCACAAGTATGACGTAACCGGCGGTCTGTGCGAGAACAACGACAAGTTTGCCGTTGACCGGATGCTGCCCAAGATCGACATGGGGGATTATCTTGCCATCCACGACGCCGGAGCACACGGCTTCTCCATGGGCTACAACTACAACGGCAAGCTGCGCTCTGCGGAGATCCTGCTGTGCGAGGACGGCAGCTTCAAGCTGATCCGCCGGGCGGAAACACCGGCTGACTACTTTGCGACCTTCGATTTCACCGGTTTATTCCCCCAAAAATAAGCGTCCGGATTCTGACCGCCTCCGATTTCCCATCGGAGGCGGTTTCCTATTGACAAGGGCAGAAAAATGTCGTATAATAGCATCATAGGATATGCAACAAGCGATGTATAATAAACAGAAAGGACCCAACATGGAACATATCATTGAAATCAAGGGGCTGAACAAGTCCTTCGGAGAGGTGCATGCGGTGCGGGATCTGTCCTTCCATGTGGACGCCGGAGCGCTGTTCGCCTTTCTGGGGGTCAACGGTGCCGGAAAATCCACCACCATTTCCATTCTCTGCGGACAGCTTCGCAAGGACAGCGGCACCGTCATTGTCTGCGGCAAGGATACGGACGCTGACATGGGGGACATCAGCCGGATGCTGGGGGTGGTATTTCAGGATTCCGTACTGGACAAAGCCCTCACCGTCCGGGATAATCTGCAAAGCCGGGCAGCCCTGTACGGCATCAAAGGGCAGGCATTCCGGAAGCGGCTGGAGGAGCTTGCAAAGCTGCTGGACTTCGAGGATTTGTTGGGGCGCACGGTGGGCAAGCTGTCCGGGGGACAGCGGCGGCGCATTGACATTGCCCGTGCCCTGCTGCATCAGCCCCGGATTCTGATTCTGGACGAGCCCACCACCGGACTGGATCCCCAGACCCGGAAGCTGCTGTGGGATGTGGTGCAGAAGCTGCGCCAGGAGGCGCACATGACCGTGTTTCTGACCACCCACTATATGGAGGAGGCTGCGGATGCGGACTATGTGATCATCCTGGACAGCGGTGCCATTGCCGCCCAGGGCACGCCCCTGGAGCTGAAAAATCAATACACCGGGGATTTCATCACCCTGTACGGACTGGATGATGCCCAGAAGCAGACACTGGGGCTGCCCTATGAGCAGCTACGGGATGCCATCCGGGTATCGGTGCCCAATACGGCAGCAGCCACCAGGCTCATTACAGCCCATCCGGCACTGTTTACGGACTATGAGATCACCAAGGGGAAAATGGACGACGTATTCCTTGCGGTGACCGGCAAGAAACTGACGGGAGGGATGGACAAATGACAGGACTGGGCAATCTGATCCGCCGCAACTGCAAGCTGTTTTTCAAGGACAAAGCCATGTTCTTTACGTCCCTGATCACCCCCATGATCCTGCTGGTGCTGTACGCCACTTTCCTGGCAAAGGTCTACCGGGACAGCTTTGCCTCCTCCCTGCCCAAGGGCATGGACATTCCCCAGAAGCTCATTGACGCCACTGCCGGAGGAGAACTGCTTTCCTCCCTGCTGGCGGTCAGCTGCGTCACCGTATCCGTCTGCTGCAACGCCCTCATGGTACAGGACAAAGTGACCGGTGCCCGGCGGGATCTGACTATGACTCCGGTGCGCCGCTCCACCCTGGCGCTGAGCTATTACTTTGCCACCATCATCAGCACTCTGATCATCTGCATCCTGGCACTGGGTGCAGGCATGCTCTACCTGGCAAAGGTGGGCTGGTACATGTCCGCCGGGGACGTGTTCCTGCTGCTGTCGGATGTGGTTCTGCTGGTGCTGTTCGGCACAGCGCTCTCCAGCGTCATCAACTTCTTCCTGTCCTCCCAGGGTCAGATTTCCGCCGTTGGCACCATCATCAGCGCCGGATATGGCTTTATCTGCGGTGCCTATATGCCCATCTCCCAGTTCGGAGCAGGTCTGCAAAAGGTCATCAGCTTCCTGCCTGGCACCTACGGCACAAGCCTGTTGCGGAATCATGCGCTCCGTGGGGTGTATGCGGAAATGGAGGCGCAGCAGTTCCCAGCGGAAATCATTGAAAGCATCAAGGACTCCATCGACTGTAATCTGTACTTCTTCGGCACCAAGGTGCCCCTGCCTGCCATGTATGGGATCCTGTGCGGCGCCATTGTCCTGCTGATCGGGGGCTATGTGCTGCTGAATCTGCTGCATCACACGGCAAAAAAATAAGACAGCACCCTTGCAGAAATTCTGTGGTGCTGTCATAAAAAGCCGCCCCGGAGAATTCTCCGGGGCGGTGTTGGCTTAGAGCTGATTACTTTAAGAAGGAAAACAGGCCCTTTTTCTCATAAGGCTCCGTGCGGATCTCCCCTAGGGTATACCCGGTCTGGGCGATCACTGCCCGGAGCTTTTCCTCATCCAGCGGCTCCTCACTGAGAATGACGGTTTCCTTTTTGGTGTGAGAGGATTCCACCTTCTTCACCGGGAATGCCTGCCGGATGGTGTCGTTCACATGCGCCTCGCAGTGACCGCACATCATCCCATCGATCTGTAATATTGTCCGAATCATGTTTCATACCTCCTGTGATTCTATGGCTGTGACTTTGTATCCAGCCTGTTTGACTGCTTGCTTCAAGGCGTCATTTGCCACCGTCCCATCCAGGAGCACCTGTGCCGTACCGGCAGTATGGCTCACCTGTAGAACGCTGACCCCCGGGATGCCCTCCAGGGCGGTGCGCACATGATTCTCGCAGTTACCGCACATCATGCCCTTGATGTGCAGGGTTCGGGTCTGGGTGCTGCCGGATGCTGCCGCCGGTTTCCCCTTGTGATCCCGCCGGGTGTCATACAGCCGGCAGAAATTCAGCCGCAGGGCGTTGGACACCACGCATACGCTGGACAGGCTCATGGCAGCCGCCCCGAACATGGGGTTCAGCGTCAGCCCCAGGGGAACGAATACCCCGGCTGCCAGGGGAATGCCGATCACGTTGTAGAAGAATGCCCAGAACAGGTTTTCGTGGATATTCCGCAGAGCGCCCCGGCTCAGGCGAATGGCGGCAGGCACATCCGAAAGCCGGCTTTTCATCAGCACCACGTCCGCCGCATCGATGGCAACGTCTGCACCGGCACCGATGGCGATGCCCATGTCCGCACTGGTCAGCGCCGGGGCATCGTTGATGCCGTCCCCCACCATAGCCACCCTGCCCTGCTGCCGGAGACGACGGATCTCCGCCTCCTTGCCCTCCGGCAGTACATCGGAGATCACCTGATCCACCCCTGCCTGTGCGCCAATGGCACGGGCGGTACGGGCATTGTCCCCGGTCAGCATCACCACCCGGATCCCCATGGCTTGCAGCTGCCGGATGGCTGCCGGGCTGTCCTCCTTGATGGTATCCGCCACGGCGATCATGCCCAGAAAGGTTTCATCCTCCAGAAACAAAAGTGGTGTTTTCCCCTGCTCCGACCAGGCATTGGCTGCCTGCTCCGTTTCCGGGGACAATGGGCTCCGGGATGCAATAAACCGCAGGCTGCCCCCTGTAAGCCGCTTTCCATCCAGCGTGCCGGACAGACCATTTCCCGCATGGGCAGTGAATGCGGTCACTTCTTCGGGGGTGATGCCCTGCTGCCGGGCATACGCCAGGACTGCCTTCGCAAGGGGATGCTCACTTTTAGCCTCCAGAGCGGCA
>NZ_FR894852.1:24678-40991 GCF_000434255.1 Ruminococcus sp. CAG:379
GCAGTCGCTGCTCTGATACGCCGGATCCCGGCAGCAGATCCGTCACTACGGGAGCACCCTGGGTAATGGTGCCGGTCTTGTCCAGTGCCACGATCTGCACCTTTCCGGTTTCCTCCAGGGATACGGCAGTCTTGAACAGAATGCCGTTCCGGGCACCTACGCCGCTGCCCACCATAATCGCCACCGGGGTGGCAAGCCCCAATGCACAGGGGCAGCTAATGACCAGCACAGAGATGCCCCGGGCAAGAGCAAAAGCGGTACCGTACCCCAGCAGCAGCCACACCAGCGTGGTGACTACTGCAATGGAGATCACGATGGGCACGAATACCCCGGACACCCGGTCGGCGATCTTGGCGATGGGAGCTTTGGTGGCTGCCGCATCGCTGACCATGCGGATGATCTGGGACAGGGGGGTATCCTCCCCCACCCGGGACGCCTCACAGCGCAGATAGCCGGAGTGGTTGATGGTGGCAGCGCATACCGGATCTCCCGGTGCCTTGTCCACCGGAATGCTCTCCCCGGTCAGGGCGGATTCATCCACCGCACTTTCCCCCTCCAGGATCACCCCATCCACCGGGATGCTCTCTCCGGGGCGGACTGCAAACACATCCCCTTTCTGCACCTGCTCCGCCGGAATGGTTTCTTCCTTTCCGTCCCGGATCACAGTGGCGGTCTTGGGGGCAAGCTGCATCAGACTCCGGATGGCGTCAGTAGTTTTTCCTTTGGAGCGAGCCTCCAGCATTTTTCCCACTGTAATCAGAGTCAGGATCATGGCGGCGGACTCGAAATAAAACTCGTCCATATAGGTCATGACCCGATCCATATCCCCATGCACCTGGGCATCGGTCATAGCGAACAGGGCATATACGCTCCACAAGAAGGATGCCCCGGAGCCGAGGGCAACCAGCGTATCCATATTGGGGGAGCGATGCCACAGGCTCTGAAAGCCGCTGACAAAAAATTTCTGGTTGATGACCAGAATGCTCCCTGCAAGCAGCAGCTGCACCAGTCCCATTGCCACATGGTTCCCGTCAAACCAATGGGGCAGCGGCCAGTTCCACATCATATGCCCCATGGAGAAATACATCAGCACCAGCAGCAGTGCCACAGAGGTGATGAGCCGGCGGCGGATCCTGGGGGTTTCCGTATCCCGAAGGGTATCCTTGGGCACAGTATCCTGCTTTGCCCCCTTGAGGGATGCGCCGTAGCCAGCCGCCTGCACTGCTGTGATCACCGCATCCGGGGCGGCAGTGCCCTCCACCCCCATGGAATTGGTCAGCAGATTCACCGCACAGCTTTCCACGCCCGGCACGGCGGATACCGCACGCTCCACCCGGGTGCTGCATGCGGCACAGCTCATGCCCGTTACCTCATATTGCTTCATTTCGGTTCTCCTCACTTCATCAGCTTTTGCAGGGTCGCCACCAACTCATCGATCACCTCGTCCTGCCCCGCACGGATATCCCGCACCACACAGCCCCGAATGTGACTTGCCAGCAGCTCCCGGTTGAATGCGTTCATGGCTGCATTCACCGCTGCGGACTGGATCAGTACATCGTTGCAGTAGGCGTCCTGTTCCAGCATGGTCTGGATGCCCCGTACCTGTCCTTCGATCCGCCGCAGCCGGTTCAGCAGCGCTTTTTTCTGTTCCGCACTGCGCTTTGTGGTTTTCTGACAGCAGCAGGGACAGGCTTTTTTCTCCTCCATCACATGCACCTCGTTGTGTTCATATACCCCTTGGGGGTATTTTTAGTATACACCCATCCACCCTGCTTGTCAAGGGTAGTATGCATCCCTTTTTTTCAAATTATCAGACCACACAAAAAACCGCCTGCAAATGCAGACGGTTTTGCATGCTTATTTCAGATCCTCCGCTTTGATGGACAGGGCGACGCTGGAATCCAGCACCGGGGAAAGCGTCTTATCCCCCTCCGCCCACAGGTAACAGCTTTGCGCCGGAGATGGCATGAAATATTCCTCCCCGGATTTTGTCAGAAACAGTACATACTCCTGGTCGGGCTGCATGGATACATAAGCATTGCAGACCACCGGATTCTGGGCTGCTTCATTGGTACCCAACTGCAAGAAGGTCAAGGTATCCCCCTGCTTGGCATCACCCTTGTACGCTTCCTGCACCTGGATCGTCATACGGGTATAGGGGGAATTCTCAAAGCTGGTTTCCTCCCGTTTCTGGAATTTGCACCGGAGGATCAGATCCGACTTTTCCTGCAATGCCTGGAGGCTGTCGTAAACCGGATAATCCGCATGGATACTGGATTCCGTGTTTCCGGTCTGACTGGAAACGGATGCGGCAGCAGTGGTCTGTGCCGGCTGGGTGGTAGTGCTGTCGGCTGAACTGCCGGTGGAGCTGCTGTCAGCGGCGCATCCGGTCAGCAGCGCTAATGCGGCTGCAAATACAACAAGTTTTTTCATTCTGATCCTCCTTTTTTCTGTGTCGGGCAGCGGTCTGCCCTGTTCCTGTATGCTTCTATATATAGTATAGCATCCCCCCCTGAAATGTCAATCGTTTCTTGTAGAACAATCAATCTTTTTTCGGTGCTTCCCAGCACGCAGACAAAAAAACGCCCCTGCATCCGCAAGGGCGTTCCCGATTACCAGCCGTACCGGCTGCGGATCTCCTCCGCCAGCCTGGCAGCTGCTTTCTCATGGGTCTTGGCGGTGGGGTGCCAATCGGCAGCGTAGCCGTCCGCCTGATTCTGTACGTCAAATTTCATACAGGACACATTGCTGTCCCCGGTTTCCTTGGAGTATGCGGCAACCGCAGCCTCCACGCTGGGGTACAGCCGATCCCCCATGATCCCCAGGGTGCAGAGAATGGGAGCATCCGGATTCTTCTCCCGGACGGTCTTGAGAAATTCCACATAGGCGGCGGCAAAATCCGCCTGCCGCTGGGCGTCCGTCTGGCAGTAGCTGTCGTCGTTGGTGCCCAGGTTGATGACCACCAGATCCGGCTGCCGGGCGAAATCCCACTTGATGGAGGCAGGCTTCTTGTCCCCGAAGCTGCCGTTGGAAAAGCCCAGCTTGGGGTAATACCGGGGCACGATCTGATGAGGCTGGAGCTTGCCGCTGTCCGTATAGCCGGACAGGATCCCGTACCCGCTGATGGATACCATACTGTAATCTGCTTCCAGGGTCTGCGCCGTCCGGTAAGCGTATGCCTTGGTCACATCCTCTGTGGCAGTGGAGAAATGATGCTCCGCCGCTTCATCGTCCACGCCGTAGCCGCAGGTGATGGAATCCCCCACAAACTCGATGAGCCGGGACTGGGGCTGCGCCGGGTGGATGCCCTCCTGGGAATCCACCGTGATCCGCTTGATGGCAATGGTGGACATGGCGCATTCCGACAGCTTCACGATCCGCACCGTGACCTCCTGTGCCGCATCGCTCTGGAATACGGTATAGGTCTTTTCCGGCTGATCGATCTGGTCATCCACCACCCGTTCCTCATTCACATACACCGCAATACGGGCATAGTTCGCCTGGTTATCCGGCGCTTCGGCGATCTGATCCCCGGCGATGGTGATCTCCGCCTTGGTGCCGGTAAAGGTAAATGCCGCTCCGGTGCCGGAATAGGCGCACCAGCGCATATCGTCCGCATAATAAGTTCGTCCAAGGGGCAGCACCGCCTCCTCCGAGGGGGCATAGGTTTTGTGCATATCGTTTTCCTCCGTTCTGCATCCGGCAAGCAACCCTGTGCAGCTTACCGCAAGACAGACCGCTGTCGCAACCGCTTTGCATGCTCTCATCCGCATTTTCTCCTTTATATGATGTACAAGGCAACATCGCACAAAGCTTGTACAGTGCTGCCCTACTATTGTACCATACTTCCGGAACGGTGGCAAATGGTTTTCAGTCTATCGAATGGATTACACCGGGACTATATCGAGTACAGCAATTGGGCATAGGGCTTGCCCTGTTCATCGCAAAGAGCGATCCAGCAGCCCTCCGCCGTGGTCAGCCGACGAGGACAGATCAGCGCCCCATGCTTTGCCGGGGTCTTGTAGGCGATCCGCACCCGGCGATAGGCATACCCCTCCGGCAGTGCCTCCTCCCCCAGGTCAAAATACCGGGCATTGTTCACATGATGATACCGGTCGATCATGCTCCGGTCCACTGCTCTGTCAGGAAGCTGCTCCCAGGGCTGGGACGCATCCGGCACAATCAGCTTATGGGGCAGATACTCCATTTCATAGGCAGGCTCCAGCCGTACCTGCTCCAGCAAGGTCTGGGGAATCCGGGTTCCCCGGGCGGTGGACAGATCCACAAACACCCCGATGCACCAGCTTGCGGCGCACACTTCCCCGGCTGCGTCCAGCAGCAGCGTATTCCGGCAACCGTAAAACCGATTGCAGTCAAAGATCCAGGTTTTCAAGGTCAGCTGCTCCCCATAGGCTGGCATCCGGACAATATCAATCTGTCGGGATGCCAGGTACATACCCAGCCCATGCTCTGCAAAATAGGCATTCAGCGCCTGCTCCGTATCCAGCTGAAAGCCGGAGCAGTCCTGCATCAGATCCACCATGCCGCTGCACCGCAGAAGTCCTGTTTCGTCCACCCGGCTGGCACCCAGCCGATATTCCATGGAAAACATCAGTCCGATTCCTTTCTCTTGCCGCCCCAGATGCCCAGAGCGACCAGTTCAAATTTCAGATTCCGGTCACAGTCCGCCGGTGCCAGGGTCAGTACATGTTCCCCGGATGTATCTCCTCCGGACAGCAGCACCGTCACCGGATTGCCCCAGCCAAACAGGCTGTATCCCCGGAGGGGCACCGGATCGCCCCCATCCAGGGAAGCATAGAAGGTGGCGTAATCGTGGCTGGCATACTGCCGGTACACCAGCAGCACCCCCCGGCAATACAGGGGAAGCTGCCAGGCACCCCCATGGTCAGCGGTATGCAGCAGCATGGGCAGTCCATCCTCCCCGAACCGGTGTTCATAGGGAGATTCCAAAGCATCTAGGAACAGCAGCTCCAGATCCGTCAGAGGCGCATGATACGCACAAGCCGGAGGGAGAGGCTGGGGCGCATCTGCCGGAGCAGAGAGCCATTCGTTCAGTCCGGCAAACAGGCAATCCCCCAGCCATTGATGCCCGGCAGGGTGGGGATGACAACTGTCCGCCGCATAATCCCACCAGGTCAGCTGTCCTCCCCGGATGGCATCCTCCAGGGCGGCAGCGGCATCCACCACCGGCAGACCATAGTGAGCGGCAATCCGGGTCATATGCGCCCGACAGCAGTACCCGTCCTCCATGCCTACCAGCAGCAGGCATACCGCCGGTTTTTCCGGCAACTGCAAAAGCATCCGGATCAGACTTTCAAAGCAGCCGATGCTTTCCGGCGTCTTGGCGTCGTTGATGCCGTACTCCACCACCACCAGCTGCGGGCGGCACAGAGGCAGCTCCCGGCGGACGCATACCAGACCGTAGTCCGATCCGGTTCCGGCAATGCTGTAATCATACAGATAAAACCGTTTGCCGGGCATGGCACTGCGCAGACGCTGCACCCCATGCAGGGGAAATGGCTCCGGCACATAGGCATTGTCCAGACAACCGGCAGTGACAGAGCCGCCTAAAAATGCGATCCGCACCTGTCCGGCAGAAAACGCCCGGTGCAGCCTTGCATTGTTCCCGGCAAGGGTCAGGGAGGCGGCGCAAAGCCCCGCATAGGCATCCTGCCCCAGCTTTTCCCGGATGGTCACAGGATCCGCCATGTGCCGATCTCCACCAGCCGCTTTAAGGTCAGGCAGTAGGCTGCCGCCGCCTTGGACACATAGCTGCTGCGGCGCATCACCAGGCAGATCTGCCGCTGGGCATGGGCAGGCTCCAGGGCGTAGAACACCGGGTGGGCGGCATAATTCCCGAAATGGATCATGGTATCCGGGATCAGGGTCATGCCAAAGCCGGACACCACAAAGGAAAAGGCAGCGTCAATGGTACGCACCCGGAGAGCAGGCTCCGGCAATCCTCCGAATGCTATAAAGGAGCGCTGCATAACCTCCTCGTTGAATTCCTCCTGCTGGGGCAGGATAAAGGGCACATCCCGGAGTCGGGACAGATCCACCGGTTTTGCCCGGAGAAACCGTTCACTGCGGCTGCGGATATCCTCCCAGGACAGCTGCCAGTCCGCCAGCTGTCCATTGACGGGGGCTGCCGCCGGCACTGCCGCATACAACTGCTCCGTGGCAAGCGGCTCCACATCAAAATATTTGGGATCAAAGCTTCCGGTGCTGAGAAGCAGGTCGATCTGCCCTGCCCGGAGCATTTCCTTGAGGTTTTCGGAATTGTTGTCCGCAATGGACACCTCCACCCCTGCATGCTCCCGGCAGAACTGGGAAATACTCCGCGCCAGCATATAGCTTGTCCGGAAGGTGGATGCGCCGATCTTCAGTGTGCCTGCCCGGAGGTTCTGCATATCTGCGATCCGGTTCGCCAGGTCATCCTGGGCAGCCTTGATCTGCCGGGCGGTGGCAACGTATGCTTCTCCGGCAGCGGTCAGACTGATGGGGGTGGTGCTCCGGTCAAAAATCTCCGTGCCAAGCTGTCGTTCGATGTTAATGATGTATTTGCTCAGTGAGGGCTGGGTGATGTACAGCTTCTGTGCCGCCTTGGAAAAGCTGCGAAGCTGGGCTACCAGCAATACATATTCGATCTGCTGGGGTGTCATAAGATCCCTCCTATAACCTTTTGGCTATACCTATTATTTTACCACACCTATTTGACCTTTGCAAGGGATTCATGCTAAAATGGGAGAGATACTTTTTACGAATACACAAGGGGGAAGCAGATTGAACGGAAAAGCATGTTTCCTTGCCCTGATGGGAGGAATTGTATTGATGACCGGATGCAGCACGGACAGCCAGGCGGCAAGCCGCCCTGTACCGCAATTTGATGCCAACACAAAAGTCATAGCCCTGACCTTTGACGATGGTCCCAGCAGCACCACGCCCCTGGTTCTGGACAAGCTGGATCAGTACGGGGTGGTAGCATCCTTTTTCGTTTGCGGCAACAACGTGGGGGAGCAGACCGCCGACACGGTAAAGCGCGCCTACGACATGGGCTGCGAGATCCACAACCACTCCAAATCCCACCGGGATATGACCAAGCTGACGGAAGAGCAGATCCGCAGGGAGATCACGGAAACCTCCCAGCGGGTGGAGGCCATCACCGGCGAGCCAACCCGGTTTTTCCGCCCGCCCTATATTGCGGTAAATGACCTGATGTACGACACGGTGGGCATGCCCTTTATCTGCGGCTACGGCTCCAACGACTGGGACGACAAGGTGGGAGTGCAGGAACGCTCCGACAAGGTGCTGGCGCAGATTCATGACGGCAGCATCATCCTGCTGCACGATGCAGAGGGCAACACCAAAACCGTGGAGGCACTGGATCTGCTGATCCCGGCATTGCAGCAGGATGGATACACCCTGGTGACTGTATCCCAGTTATTTGAGGCAAAGGGCGTCACGCCGGATACCCACACCATGTATTCCGATGTGACAAAGGATTGACATTCCCTCCCGGATCTATTATAATAGGTACAGCGAAAGAATGGAGGGACAATCCATGAAACATAGAATGCTTCCGGCGGCAGCAGGGATCCTGCTGAGTACCGCCCTTTGTACATGCCTGGTGGGATGCGGCAAGGGCAACAGCAGCAGCCTGCCGGATGCGCCGATCACCACGGCAGCTTCCGCCGTGACAAATGCAGCAGAATCCACCGCTGTTGGCACAACGCAGCCGGACAAGCCGTCCAATGCAACCGTCGCCACCACTGCCGGAGCGGAGAACGAATTGCCCATCCTTGCTCCGGGTACGGGACAACCCGGCGAGGAACTGCCGGTTCTGACGATTCCGGCAGAACCGAACCAGCCGGGCACCACAGCAGTTCCCCGGCAAACGGATGCGCCTACCACGTTCACCATGGTGACCATCCCCAGCACCGGCATTGAGTTGCCCTTTGTGCCCTACGAAGAATAACCTGTTCAGTCCGGGAAGATCCGCCCGGACTGCTTTTTTCTGTAGATTGCATCCGGCTGAAAAGCATGCTATAATGTAGGCAGCACTGTGCAAAGCCGCCAGGCGGACTTTGTGCGGTATTGCCTGTAGCTTGTCAATGTTCCGCAGGGACATTTCAGCAAAGAGAACCAAAGGAGCGTAGATCTATGCATGCACCCAAGCACAGCTTTACCGAAGGTCTCCGGGACGGACTGCCCATCTTTCTGGGATATGTGTCCGTTGCCTTTGCCTTCGGCATTTCCGCCACCGGACAGGGACTTGCCGTCTGGCAGGTGGTTCTGATCTCCATGACCAACGTGACATCCGCCGGACAGCTTGCAGGCGTTCCCCTGATCGCCGCAAGCGCACCGCTGACAGAAATCGGACTGACCCAGCTGATCATCAATCTGCGGTACGCCCTCATGTCCGTTTCCCTGTCCCAGAAGCTGGATCCGGATGTACGGCTGGGGGATCGGTTTGCCATCTCCTTTGTGAATACGGACGAGGTATTTGCCGTCGCCAGCGGCAAGGAGGGAAAGGTGGGGAGAGCCTATCTGTATGGTCTGATCCTGCCCCCCTATGTGGGCTGGGCAGTGGGCACCCTGGTGGGGGCTGTTGCAGGAAATATCCTGCCGGCATTTCTCATCAGTGCCCTGGGCATTGCCATTTACGGCATGTTCATCGCCATCATCGTGCCCCCCTCCCGGACAAACCATGCCGTTCTGGGGGCTGTGCTGACTGCCGCCGGGCTTAGCTGTCTGATCTACTATACACCCCTGCCCATTTCCAGCGGCTTTTCCATCATTCTCTGCACCGTTGTGACCAGTGTGATCCTGGCTCTGATCAAGCCATTGCCGGAGGAGGATGAAACGCATGCCTGATACATCCCGTTTTCTGCTGTGCCTGCTGGTAATGGCAGGCGTCACCTACTTGATCCGGATGCTGCCTCTGGTTTTTTTCCGAAAACCCATCCGGAACCGGTTCGCCCGTTCCTTCCTCCACTATGTGCCCTATGCGGCGCTGAGTGCCATGACCTTCCCGGCAATCTTCTATGCCACCTCCAGTCCCCTTTCCGCAGCAGCCGGTCTGCTGGCGGCGCTGCAGCCGGTCTGCTGGCGGCGCTGCTTCTGGCGTACCGCTCCTGTAGTCTGATCTCCGTTGCCGCCGGCGCATGCGGTACGGTACTGCTGTGCGAATGGGCAGTACACCTGCTTTCTTAAGGCAGCACACCATACAAAAACAGGGCATCGGTTGAAGCCGATGCCCTGTTTCCGCTTATAGGAGGAGGTTATTGCTGATTGTAGGTGACCCACTGATACCGGGCGGTCAGCGGCGTGTTCCCGTTGAAGGGCTTCAGCCAGTCATCCACCCCGATGCCGGGCCATGCATTCATCATGATCTTGCCGGCGGTGGTGGGTATATTGTCGTAAGCGGTGTATACCGCCTTACCGTCCACATACCAGGTGATATGATCCGCCTGCCAGTCAAAGCCGTAGGTGTGGAAGCCCTCGGAGGCATCAAAGCCCAGATCGTACATATACTCGTGATTGCCCACCCCGTTGGTGTAATAGTTGAACTGCACCTTGGTGGTATCCTTTCCGAGCACCTCAATGTCGATCTCGTCCCAGGGGTTATTCTCTGACGGACCAGTATAAGTAAAGAAGGAGGAAACCACCCCGTCGTTCTTGATTGCCTGCATGGAGGTTTCGTAGTAGCCGTACTTGTAGTAGCCATTGGTACGGTACTCTGCCCCGGAGTAAGCATACTTGCCGGAGTGATCCTTATCAATGGTAAGGTTCAGCACACCTCCGTTAAAGGAGGTGTTTTCCTTGTACCAGCCGCAGTTAAAGCAGCTGCCATTCGTCCAGCCGTCGGACGCAAAAAATTCCGCATTTGCGCCCTTCCGGAAATCTGCCTGCATAGTCGCATTCTGATTCATAGGTGTACCATAGTCCTGGATCCCACTGGGATTCCGAGTAGTCTGTATAGCGTCAACGGTTGTGTGCGTGGTGGGTGCTGTGGTCTGGGGCGGCGCAGTGGTAACTGCGGGCTCGCCGGAGAATGCCTTGATTTTTCCAAGCAGATACTGCTGCATCACAACGATATCTGCAACGGTAACCTTGCCATCCTGGTTTACGTCTGCTGCCTGCTCTGCGGACTGGTTGTCAAAGCCAGTGGTCAAGCCCCGTCTTGCCAGTACCAGATCGAAGGCGTTGATGGTCTTGTCGTTGTTCACATCCCCAAGCAGATACTTTTCCACTACGGGTGTGCTGCCACCTTCCCCGGTGAGTGCCACCAGGTAGGTCAGAGGAGAGTTCCAGTAAATTGTGACCTCGTTGGTGGAGTAGCTTTCCGCATTGTCCACATACCGCTTTGCGGCGGGAAGATCCTGGCAATATGCCTTCGCTGCGGAATCCTCCAGATTCTGGTTGACGCCGCCTACCAGCATGCCGGGCATAGCCTTGCCAATTGCCATAGAGGGTCTGTGGTGGGGATTTTCCGGAGAAACAGTACCATAGCCCGTGAAGAAGCACTCGCCCACCGGATTCACACCCAGCAGGTAATCCAGCTGTGCATTGGCAGCATTCAGATAAGAAGCCTGATCGGTCAGCTGATATGCAAGACCCAGGATGATGCCGGCGTTTGCAACGGTCATGTTGCTGCCCCAATCATATTTGGTGAGTGCTACACCGTACGGAGAACTGCCGGACTTGGAAAGCAGCTGATCCGCCTGTGTCAGCACTATGTTCTTTGCCTTGGTATAGGCAGAGGTGGACTTGCTGATGGAGTCCGAGGTCAGCAGGGCAATATTGCCGTAGTCCCCCACGGTCGCCCAGTCCATGCCGGTGCATACAACCATGCTGTTCAAAGCAGATTCGTACTTGCTGCTGCCGGTTGCCCGATACAGCTGTGCTGCCGCCCAGTATCTTTCGTCCCGGTCGGACTTGTCACCGTATTCACCGGTGGAAATATCAGAGGGATTGGAAAAGTTGAGGTTGGGATTCTGCTCCAGGTAGCTCCATGCCTGCTCCGCACGGCTCAGGCAGTCCTTTGCAAAGCTGCTGTCCACATCCTTATAAAATTCATACGCCAGCGCCATGGATGCGCAGAAGTCAGCAGTTGCAGTGGAGGAAACCGGTGTAACGATCAAGGGAGCAGTCTCCTTTTCCGGTGCCACATAGCCCGGGAAGTTTTCACAGGTCACCTTGTGATAAACAGCGCCGTCCTGCCGCTGCATTTTCTGCATCCACTCCAGCTCATAGCGAACCTCATCCAGAATATCCGGAACCCCGTTGCCGCTTTCCGGAATGCCGCTTGCGTCTCCATACAGCTCCGGATTCTGCTGGTATGCATACAGCAGATCTGCTACTGCCTTTGCCGCCGGTACAATGTATCTGCCATAGTCTCCGGCATCGTGCCAGCCGCCGGAAACATCAATCTGCTGATTGGTGCCATAAATGGTCGCCATGGTGCTGTGGCATGCCGGGTGACCAAAGGTGCTGTCCTGAACCGCAGTGCCGCAGCGCTGCAAATAGAGCATCTTCACGCTGTCATCCAGCAGGTTGCCGTAAACATCGTCCCCGATCTCAAAGGTGTAGGAGGGATCCAGGCTGCCGCAGGTGATGTAGTACTTGCCCGGGGTGGTAACCTGAGAAAAATCACCAACCCGGTTGGTTTCGTTGGCAGAGCTGTTGGTCTTGTCCCCGGACAGCTGCCCGGTGTAAACAGTCTGCTTGGTGACAGCGTTCACAACGGAAAATTCGCTGGCACTGCCCATATTGCGAAATACTGCCGTTTTCTGGCTGTCGCAGCGATAGCCAACCTGGTTGGTCACAATGGGAGGCTCGTAGGGTCTGGATGCGGAGTAGTCCACCTGGCTGTCGTCGATCAGCTCCAGGGACACGTTATCCAGGTAAATGGTATGCTCCGGCAGAGCACCATCCGCTTCCTGAATCCCGCAGTTGAATACAAGCTTGGACATGATGTCGGTATCCTGCTCCATGGTGAAGGTATAGTTCACACTCTGGGGAGAATTGGTCAGATTCAGCCCCTTCCAGGTATATGCCTGGTAGGTGCCGCCGTTCTGCTGGATCATGCATTCTACAAACCGGTTGGTGCTGCAGGAAATGTCATACTTGAGCCGATACACCCCGTTCTTGTACAAGGGAATGATGTCGTAGAATACTTGAACCGCATAATTCACCTTGCCTACGTTGCTGATCTTCAGCGCCAGTCTGCCGTTTTCCGTGGACAGAGAGCAGGCACCGCCGCTTTCCTTGTAGGTACCCCAGCCGGAAGTACCGGACTCAAAAGTCGAATTGGTAATGATGTTGCCTGCTGCCAGAGTGGTCATAGTGGGCAGTGCAGGCAGTGCGGATACCAGCACTGAGCACGCCGCCGCAGCTGCTGCCAGCCTGCGAATCGCAGATTTCTTCATGGTGATGTTCCCCCTCGTCATTCGTACCCTGTAAAGCCCATCGGGTACGGTCAGTCCGCATCTTTCTTTGTTTATCATAGTACATCTGCACAAATATTTCTATAACTTTCACGATAAAAATAGCAAAATCTTGACCAAAACGAAACAGGCCGCTGCAATTCAGCGACCTGTAAAATCCGGAATGTTGTATTGCTTTTTGTACTGCTTTGGAGTGGTGCCCATGTACTTCCGGAACACCTTGATGAAATAGCTCTGGGAGCTGAACGCCAGCAGCGTGCTGATCTGGGTATCGCTGTATTCCGTATACAGCAGCAGAGCAGCTGCCTCCTCGATCTTCTGCTTGTTCACAAAGTCGCTGAAGGTCATGCCGGTTTCCTTTTTGAACAGCCGGGACAGATACGCCGGACTGATGTCCAGATGCTTTGCAGTATCCTCCAGCAGGATCCGGCTATGCAGGTGGGTGATGATGTAATCCACCCCATGGACGATCTGCCGGGAGTAGGCTCCGTTCAGCTTGATGCGGCGCATTTTCCCGGTGTAATCCTCGATCATTTCCAGGTGCACCCGGCGGATCTCCGCCTCTGTCCGGCACTTGTCAGTTTTCATGATGTAAAAATCACTGAGAGTGTAGGATTCCTCCGGGGGCATACCCCCTTTGATGCAATACCGGGCGATCAGTGCAGCCAACACCACCATGTGATACCGGAGGTTCCGGAGGGGATCCTCGCTGAGCACCCCGCAGCCCTCACAGCACAGAGGCTTCATAAACACCCGCACCAGCTTCATATTCCCGGAGCAGATGCTTTCGTAAAAGGCGATCTCCCGGTCAAAGGAGGCATGAGCAAAGCTCTCCTCCCGTTGGGAGAACAAATGCTCCGCAATCTTTTTCTCCGTGTCCTGCTGCATGCCCACACCCCCTTGCCTTTATCTCTGCTGTGTCCAGAAGCGGCGGAATACCGAACGGAGCAGCCAGTACAGTCCCAGGATCAGTCCGTACAGCAATGGCTCGTACCGCACATCCAGCCAGCACCCTGTTACCTGCTGTATCAGAAACACCCCTGCCAAAATGACCAGCAGGATCGCCGTCTCAATCCACGCCTGTTTGGCTTTCCACTTTTTCATGTTCATGCTCCTGCAATCGGCGGACGGAATTTTTGATGATCAGTTTGCCGGGAATGATCCGCTTCCCCTCGCTGTAATCCGGATGCTCCAGCTTTTTGAAGATGATATCCACCGTTGCCTGAGCCATGATCTCCAGGTTCACCTCCACTGTGGTGATGGAGGGTACGCACATATCCGACACCATGTAGTTGTCATAGCCCACCACGGACACATCCTCCGGCACCCGGTAGCCGGATTCCTTCAGCGCAGAGATCACCCGGAAGGCAGTCTCGTCGCAATTGCACACAAGGGCAGTGGGCATATCCGGCGGAAAGACCAGATCCGTAATCAAAGGGCCGTTCGGCTCCCGGTCTGCCAGAGTCCAATCCTTCCGGTAGGGGATCCCGTGCTCCATCAGCGCCTTGATGTAGCCCATGAACCGGTCGTGGATGCTGCTTGTCTCGGTTACATTGCCCATAAAGCCAATGCGCCGGTGTCCCATGCTGATCAGATAATCCGTCAGCAGATAGCCCCCATAGTAGCTGTCGGACACAATGCTGTCCACATGGTAATGTTCATCGTAAAAATCCAGGAACACCACCGGCAGACCCACCTGGAGGATCATATCCAGATAGTCGTGACCGATCTGTCCCAGCATGATGAGGGCATTGACCTTATGACTGGTAACCAGCTCCGGCGGCAGGCAGTTTTTCTCCTGCCGCATGGAGACGCTTTCGCACAGCACATTGGTGCTGCGCTTGAGCAGCCGGGTCACCCGCTGGGTCAGTTCCCAGTAGAAGGTTCCCTTATCGCCGCAGAAGCGCTCCGCAGTCAGGATCCCCACCGTAAGGAACCGGCGGACAGGCTTGTCCCCGGTTTCCTGCTTTTGCCGGGGTCGCCGTGCCACGGAGGGACGGTATCCCATTTCCACTGCCTTGGCTTTGATGGCTGCACAAAGCTCAGGACTGACACCGCCCCGATCCCCCAGTGCATTGGAAACTGTGACTACGCTGACCGAGAACTCCTTAGCAATATCCGACATTTTCACGCCGTACTTCATGGCACTTCCTCCTGTCCGCCGTCCCGAAACGACGTGTATTTGATACCTATTTATATTATATCACATCCAGAGAAAACTGTATCTTGCCAGAGTGTAAATTAAACATGTACGTTGGGTGAATAAATATAACAAATAAATCATCTTTTCATTATTCCCTGCATTCAGGATGCAAAGAAAATTGAAAAACATATATTTTTTCTGTATTTCCTATTTACTTTTGCGCTTTCATGTGATAAAATGAAAGGTGACTTATGAAGCGACCAGAAAGGACGGATCATTATGACCATTACAGATATATTGGAACGCAACGCCATCCTGTACGGAAAGGACACAGCCCTGGTGGAGATCAACCCGGATATCCAGGAAGTCCATCGGGTAACCTGGAAGGAGTACGAGCTGATCGAGCCGGCACCGGTGTCCTACTACCGGCGGGAGATCACCTGGAGCGTGTTCAACGAAAAGGCAAATCGGTTTGCCAATCTCCTGCTGTCCCGGGGCGTCAAGAAGGGCGACAAGGTGGCGATCCTGCTGATGAACTGCCTGGAATGGCTGCCCATTTATTTCGGCATTCTCAAAACCGGTGCCCTGGCGGTACCCCTGAACTTCCGCTACGCCTCTGACGAGATCAAGTACTGTGTGGATCTTGCGGAGGTGGATATTCTGGTGTTCGGCCCGGAATTCATCGGCAGAGTGGAGGAAATTGCCCCGGAGATCAGCAAAAAGCGCCTGCTGTTCTACGTTGGGGAAAACTGTCCCTCCTTTGCGGAGCACTACGACCGGCTGGTTGCCAACTGCTCCAGTGCTTCCCCGGATCTGCCCCTGGATCTGACGGATGATGCGGCAATCTACTTCTCCTCCGGCACCACAGGCTTCCCGAAAGCCATCCTGCACAACCACGAAAGCCTGCTGCACGCCTGCAAGGTAGAGCGGGAGCATCACGGGCAGACCCGGGACGATGTGTTCCTGTGCATCCCGCCCCTGTACCACACCGGTGCGAAGATGCACTGGTTCGGCAGCTTTCTGGTAGGCGGCAAGGCAGTCCTGCTGAAGGGTGTAAAGCCGAAATGCATTCTGGAAGCCATTTCCCAGGAACAATGTACCATCGTATGGCTGCTGGTGCCCTGGGCACAGGATATTCTGGACGCCCTGGATCGGGGTGAGCTGAAGCTGGAGGATTACAAGCTGGATCAGTGGCGGCTGATGCACATCGGCGCACAGCCCGTTCCCCCCAGCCTGATCGCCCGGTGGAAGAAATACTTTCCCAACCACCAGTATGACACCAATTACGGGCTGAGCGAGTCCATCGGTCCCGGCTGCGTGCACCTGGGCGTGGGCAACATCGACAAGGTAGGTGCCATCGGCAAGGCGGGCTTCGGCTGGGAGGTCAAGATCGTGGACGATAAGGGCAACACGGTACCCCAGGGCACTGTGGGTGAGCTTGCGGTCAAGGGCCCCGGCGTCATGACCTGCTACTACAACGATCCCAAGGCAACGGACGAGGTGCTTCGGGACGGCTGGCTCTACACCGGAGACATGGCGCAGGAGGATGCAGACGGCTTTATCTTTCTGGTGGATCGGAAAAAGGACGTAATCATCAGCGGCGGCGAGAATCTGTACCCGGTACAGATCGAGGATTTCCTGCGCAGCAACGACAACATCAAGGACGTGGCGGTCATCGGGCTGCCGGATCAGCGGCTGGG
>NZ_FR894852.1:41007-57211 GCF_000434255.1 Ruminococcus sp. CAG:379
CGGGCTGCCGGATCAGCGGCTGGGAGAAATTGCAGCAGCCATTGTGGAGCTGAAGCCGGATCACCCCTGCACAGAGGCGGAGATCATGGAGTTCTGCAACCAGCTTCCCCGGTACAAGCGTCCCCACAGGATCATCTTTGCGCAGGTGCCCCGGAATCCCACCGGCAAGATCGAAAAGCCACGGCTGCGGGAAATGTACGGCGGCGCAAGCCTGGTCGCAAAGCAGAATCACAGCTGATTCTGCAAACAGCTTTTTGTTCCAAACAGCACCATACATGGCATACTGCCTGAATATACCGTTGAAATTTGTGCAGAATGCCGATTGCAGGAACCCGAAAAATTGTGTATGATAAAAAAGCAAGTAAAAAGTCCATGGGGTCATAGCGCATGCTTCATGGGTACTGATGACAGCTGTTCCTTCCCCTCTCAAGCCGGACAGCATCATGCAAAGCGCCTTTGATCGCTTTCACGATGCGTCCCACGGAAGAACAGCGCTCCTGTACGCTGTCCGTACCGCCGTATGTGCGGCAGGAGAATCGTTACGGCGGAGAAAAGAGGATGTTATGAAATTTACGAAATTTGCCGCTGCCCTTCTGGCATGCACCTTTGTAGGCGCAGCATTCGTAGGCTGCGGTTCTGACAGCAGCGAAGCGCCTGCCACCACAGAAGCAGTCACCACACAGGCTCCCGCAACTACAGTCGCTGCCGATCAGGCTGCTACTCCGGCTGCAACCGCTGCCGCTCCCGTAGAGTTTGAAAAGGCAGTTGTTGCGGAATCCGGCGATGCGATCCTGGCAATGGTGGATGAGCAGTGGTATGTGCAGTACTGGGGCAAGGACACCGACCTACTGACCTATGACGCAGGGGTTGAGAAGATTACCGGTGACGGAGATTACACCGTCAGCGTCAACGCAGGCACCAAGGGCTGTCTGTACGACATTACCGGCGACGCAAACGGCAAATACACCCCTGCTGGCATTTCCTTTGCCGCTGTAAAGGTATTTGACGGCACCACCCTGTTCCCGGATATGTCCATCGACATCACCTCCATCAAGGTTGACGGCAAGGAAATCACGATGACCGCAAAGAACTATACCTCCTCTGACGATGGCAAGGAAATGCGTGCAAACATCTGCAATACCTTTGTAAACAACCTGCCGGAGGATGCACACAATGCGGACGGTGTCATCGCTGCTGACAACAAGGACTATGCTCCGGTCATCATCGATACCAAGGACTTCAAGTCCTGGACCACAGTTGAGGTCAACTTTACCGTAAGCGGTACCGGCAAGACCAAGGAAAATGCCGGCACAGCTGACGATTCCAGCAAGGCGGAGGATGCAAGCAAGGCGGATACTTCTGCTGACTCCAGCAAGGCTGAATAAGCGCCCATGAAATATACGCCGCCGGTACAGCTGTATCAGCGGCGTTTTTCTGTGTATGCAAAGAATCCGGCACAGGATCTCTCCCGTGCCGGATCTTTTACTGGTTGTGCAGAGAAAGGATCTCGCCCATCTTGGTCTTGGCAAGATAGCTCTGACCCTCCCGCATGTGCTCGTACACCCGGTGACTGCAGGAAAACTTGCGGTTGAAAGCGCCGCATTTGCAGACTACCGTGTAGTGTACCACAGTGCCGCCATGCTTCTGGCGGCGGTTCTTTGTGGTATACTTGGATTTGACCAGCACTGTCTGCTTGTGCTCCCTGCCCAGGTACAGCACCACGCCGTAAGCGATAAAGCTGCCCACAAACAGCACCAAGATCACAATGCCGATGATCGCCGTTGCATTCATAGCATCCTACACCTTTCGTCAGAATGATTGTTTTTATTGTATCACTTTTTCGGAAAAAAGTCAAATCCCGTTGGCTTGACAATTTGCCATTTCTGGAGTAGACTTATAATCATAACACCACAGCGGCACGCTTCTGCACTGCCGGGAAAGGATTTTATATGCTTTGTAGAAACTGCGGCACAGACAATGAACCTGGTGCAGCCTTTTGCCACGGCTGCGGTGCACCCATGCAGCAAATGCCTCCCATGCAGCACTGTCCCGGCTGCGGACAGGAGATCCCTTCCGGGCTGGCTTTTTGCCCCAACTGCGGAATGCCTCAAGGGCAGAGAATGCCCAACGATGAACAAGCCCCACTCCGGCAACCCCCTCTGCCGCCGCCCATGGGTCAGATTCCACCCATGCAGCAGACACCTCCCCCGGGCATGTACAACCCCTGGCAGCAGCCCGTACTGCCGGAAAGCAACGGCAAGTCGGTGGCAGGCATGGTGCTGGGCATTCTCAGTCTCATGGCGTGGATCCTGCCCCTGGTGGGATACCCCATCTCCATCACCGGTCTGGTTCTGAGCATCAAGGGAAAGCAGGAGACCCGGGGCGGCATCGCCAAAGCCGGATTTGTCATGTCCATCATCGGTCTGAGCCTGACCGCCTGCTACTCCCTGTTGGCACTCCTCCTTCGATAAAGCATCACCTGCACAGAGCATTCCACTGCTTTGTGCAGGTTTTGTTATAAGCGGATACAATCGAATATAAAATAATCATAAAAATGCATTGCCATCGTTTAAAAAATATGTTATTATATACGTATTCTGTTGCTTTATGCAGAGAGCAACGATGAAAACAGGCGGCTTTCCGGAAGCACGCCTGAAACAGGGGGAAATTGAATATGAACGTTTCGCACAAGAGCCGCCGGCGGCGTGCCGGACTGATGGCGCTGTGCATGCTGGCAACCTGCGGCGCAATGCTGCCGGAAAACAGCGTGCAGCAAACCGTTTCTGCGGACAGCTTCGGGCTGTACGGAGATCTGGACGGCAACGGCATGGTCAACGCCATGGACCTGCAACTGCTGAAATCCTATGTACTGGGCAATATCACCAGTTTTCCTGCGGGCGATGCCTCCTTCGGGGATCTGACAGGAGACGGGCAGGTGAACAAGGCAGATGTACAGATCCTGCAGGATTATCTGATGAGCCGGTGTAACGGCTTTATCCAGCAGGGTACCGTATATGACAACATCTATTTTGCAAAGCATGCGGCGCTGGAGCTTGCCGCAACGGAAACCACCAACGCTGGTTCGCTTACCGGTACCTACGTCAACGTGGACAATGTGCAGGGCAGCGCTGTCACCTGGACGGTGCAAGCACCCGTGGAGGGAAATTACCGGGTCGATCTGCGTTTTTCCAATGGCAGCGGCGCAGTTCGTCCCATGGCACTGCAATGCAGCAATTGTTCTGACACTTGGACTCTGTCCTTTGCCGCTACCAGCGGCTGGACGGACTGGCAGACCTACAGCTTGGTGCTGAAGCTGAACGCCGGAGCGAATACGCTTCGTGTGACATCCACCCAGGACGCAGGCGGGCCCAATCTGGACTACCTGCAGCTGACCCGGACGGATGCAGAAGCGACTGCGCCGGATGCTGTGGATCCGCCGGTAACAGAGGAAGTAACGCTGGCGGATATGCCGGCAGAATACACCACTGCCATGGAGTGGATCTGGACCAACCGGATCCAGGACGAGCAGTCCACCGCACGACGGAACACCATCTTTGACCAGATCGTGGGAGGGAACGGCTCCATCAACTATGTGATCCGTTGGCAGTCCTACAAGCACATTACCCTGGAGCAACGACAGAAGCTGGAGCAGCTGCTGGAGGATGCCATCAATGGCTGGACGGATTACCTGGTTGGCTATGAAGGCTGGAAGTATCAGCATGTGGACGTAAAAATCGTAGGCTGGGCAGTACTGGACAAAAGCTGCCTGGAGGATCTGCAGCCGGACGAGATCGTCTACGACAATCTGTTGGAGCCCTATGACAGCTCCGGAGACACCTCCAACGGGGTGGAGACCATTCCGAATCTGCTGCCCAGTGCGCCGGATGAGCTGTCCCGGTTCTATCACTTCTCCAACAACATCGGCTTCAATTATCCGGGTGGGCTGGATAAGCGGTTTGATATGTACCTGTGGGCAACCCAGGGCTTCCCCTCCATCGGGGGCTGCGGCGGCGACTGGGGACAGCGCCTGTCCGATGATGCCTATCTGAACATCATCAACTCCGGCTTCGGCATTCATGTGCTGGAGCATGAACTGGGACACGGCTTCGGTCTTACGGACTTCTACGGAGGCGAAGGCGAAAAGGGCGGCTTTCCGCCCGGAGGATTCCCCGGCGGCGAGAACTCTTTGATGATGGCAGGTTCCGCAAGCAAGATCACCGACTTTGACGGCTGGATGCTCCGGTACGTTTGGAGCAAGATCAAGGACGAAAGCGGCAGATTCTCGTAACAGGATCCAAGCCCGGATGCAGAAAATCTGTGTCCGGGCTTTTCTGTGTCCAGGCAGGATCCAGAAGCAAAAGCAATATACTATTAAAAAATCGCAACAAGCACCTAGACATATCCAACAAAACATGCTATACTATTTAGTGTATTTTTAAGCATAAATACATGATGCATAATCTATGATGAGGGGGATTTTTATGCTGAAAAAACTATGGGCATACCTAAGCGCTGCTGCCGTCAGCGTGGCACTGCTGGGTTCCATGTCCGCAAACGCCGCCTATGTGAAGGCAAACGACTACACCCGGAACCTGTCCGTAACGGATGTAACCGCAGTGCAGGACTATCTGACCGCAAAGCGCGATACGGTCAATTCCCTGGCAGATCTGAACCAGGACGAAGTCATTGATGCCATGGATCTGGCGCTGCACAAGCAGATCCTGCTGGGAAACCTGGAGCTTCTGGAGCCGCCCACACAGATGCGGGATCTGACCGCAAGTCAACTGCTGGACGAGATCACCATTGGCTGGAACCTGGGCAACACCCTGGACGCTACCACAACCTCCTGGCTGCCCAATCCCACACCGGCACAGTCGGAAACCGCCTGGGGCTGTCCCATGACCACCAAGGCAATGATCGACAAGGTGAAGGAAGGCGGCTTTAACACTGTCCGTGTTCCAGTTAGCTGGATCGACCATACCGGTAGTGCACCGGAGTACCGGATCGACGAGGCTTGGATGAACCGGGTGCAGGAGGTGGTCAACTATGTGATCGACAATGACATGTACTGCATTCTCAACATTCACCACGAAAACGATTGGCTGATTCCCACCAACGCCCAGAAGGACAGCGTCAACGCCCGGCTGGATGCCATCTGGACCCAGATCGCCACCCGGTTCGGCAGCTACGATGAGCATCTGATTTTCGAGGGCATGAACGAGCCTCGGCTTGTGGGAGATCCCAACGAGTGGAACGGCGGCAACCAGGAAGCACGACAGGTCATCAACAGCTACAACCAGACCTTTGTGAACACCGTCCGGGCAACCGGCGGCAACAACGCCATTCGCTGCCTGATGGTACCTACCTATGCGGCATCCTGCTCCTCTACAACGGTGAATGACTTCGTGCTGCCCACGGATACGGTTGCCAACAAGCTGATCGTGGACATCCACAGCTACTCGCCCTATAACTTTGCACTGAATACGAGTGGCACCTCCAGCTTCACCCAGTCTGACATCAGTCAGCTCCAGTGGACCCTCCAGGAGATCTACAACTCCTTCGGCGCAAAGGGCATTCCGGTCATCATTGGAGAATTCGGCGCTCTGAACAAAAACAACATCAATGACCGGGTACTCTGGGGGGAGAATTATCTCCTCATCGCCAAGAGCTACAACATCCGTTGCATCTGGTGGGATAACAACGCCTTCGACACCAGCGGCGAGAATTTCGGACTGCTGAACCGAGGAACTCTGACCTGGCAGTATCCGGAGCTGTTGGAGGCCATGATGAAGGGATTAAACAGTTAAGCCACTCGGCATCAAAAAGGGAAGCCAATCGCTTCCCTTTTTGTGTCGCACTGGAACCCTGAAGCGTAACCGGACTTGTCCACTTTCCTACCCTTTGTCGAAAAAGGATGGAAAAGCAAGCAACTGACTGTACAAATCAGCGAAAAAATAATCCCCTGCCTGTTTTTTCTTGTTTTTTTCCGAAAAACGTGATACACTAAGGGTAGAAATAAAACTGTTACGAAGAATGTATACAGACTGTTAGCCAGGGGGGAGCACATGGCAAAAAGCAGAATGGAATTTACAAAGAATCAGACGGAGTGGATCATCCTGATCCTACTGGCGCTGCTGTTGCTGCTGTTCCAGCTGATTACCTTCCGCCTTGCCCGGTACGGCGGAACCTTTGCCATTGGTGAAGCGCAGTTAGAATACGGCAGGCTTTGCAGCATCTTCAATGTGCTGCAAATCTTCACCGGCATGCTGATGGTCATCAACACCAAGCGCAAGGGCTGGATCTGCATGTCCATTCTCTCAATTTTGAATCTGGTAATGGTATCCTCCACCATATTCGTTCAGCAGCAGATCAACAATCTGCCCGGATTCGCTATGCAGACGCTGAATCTCATCATTTGCAGCACCATATATTTTTATGTACGCAAATGTGACATCAACGCCGCCAGGCTGGATGAAGTCGCCAATACGGACGAGCTGACCGGGCTGCCCAACCGGCGTTCCCTGCTGCGGCATGTAAACGGGCGAATCAGCAAGGGAAAGCCCTTTGCCTTTGTGCTGCTGGACTTGGACAACTTCAAATCCATCAACGACACCGCCGGTCACGAATACGGAGATGAGATCCTACAGCAGATTGCCCAGCGCTGGAAGGAGCAGGTGCAGAATAAAACCGCCTTTTTTGCCCGGCTGGGCGGAGATGAGTTCGTGCTGATCACGGACTACAACGGGGATCTGGGAAAGCTGGAGCAGATGCTCCACGAAGCCATCAACCGTGCACCCTCGGATCAGCGCACCCGGTTCTCGGTGCGGGACAGCTCCTTTTTCATCACTGCCAGCATGGGGATATCCCTGTTCCCGGAGCATGCGGACAACGTTTCCGCCTTGATGAGCTATGCGGATATTGCCATGTACCAGGCAAAGGCACGGGGCAGACAAGGCCTGTGCATGTTCCGGCAGGAAATGGACTCCGCACTGACCAACAATCTGCAAATAGAGCAGATGCTCCGGGATGCATTGCAGGAAAACCGCTTCTTCCTGGTGTTCCAGCCCCAGTACCACATTTCCGATCACAGCCTGCGGGGCTTTGAGACCCTTGTCCGGATGCGGGATGCAAAGGGCAATCAAGTCAATCCGGGGCGATTTATCCCGGTGGCGGAGGCAAGCGCTCTGATGATTCAATTGGATCAGTGGATCATGGGGAACGCCCTTACCTGCATGCAGCCCGTTGTGGCACAGCACCCGGATATAATCCTGTCTGTGAATGTTTCCGCCCGGAACCTGCTGCATGGGGATTTCTCCACCTATGTGCAGAATCTGCTGCGCAGCACCGGCTTTCCGGCAAGAAATCTGGAGCTTGAGGTGACGGAATCCTTGTTCATCTCCTCTCTGGAGCATGCAAGCAAGATTCTGAACCGGCTGCGTGATATGGGGATCCGCATCGCTCTGGACGATTTCGGCACCGGCTACGCTTCCCTCAGCTATCTGAATCGGCTGCCCATTGATCTGCTGAAAATCGACAAATCCTTCATTGACCAGATCAACAGCGACCCAAGCGGCAATGCCTTTGTTAAGGCTATCATCACCATGGGGCATGTGCTGGGCTGTGAGGTCATTTCCGAAGGGGTGGAATCCGACAGCCAGCTGGACGTGCTGAAAGGCTACGCCTGTGATCTGCTCCAGGGCTTTCTGTGGGGCAAGCCCCTTTCCTTTGAGGAGGCAAAGCAATTGACCCAGAAGGAACCCATTCAAGCATAAAAGCAAGACCCGTTCCGGATGCATACCATCCAGGACGGGTCTTTTCAGCAGCAGTGCCGCTGTCCAACCATATTTACTACTTTTTATGGACAATCAGACCTTCCCTGCGTAATTTCTGCTTCAATACGCTGCGCCGGCTCTTGATCAGCATCACCACGACGATTCCCAGCAGCATGGGAGCAGCAACTGCCGGCGTCACAATCAGCGGATCGATCCGGTACGCCTCATTGGCAATGTAACGGGGTGCCGCATCCTCCGGCGTTTCCACCCGAACGCCCCGCACCAGCAGTCGATGGCTGTTGATGCCATAGGGAGTGCAGGTAAACAACGTGCAGTAATCCCTGCCGGGAATCAATTGCAGATCCGTAACATCCGTAGGATCCACAATCTTGACCTGATCCACCCGGTACATCACCACCCGGTTCAGCACGGTGATGGTGAACAAATCCCCGGGTTCCAGCTTATTCAGATCCGTAAACAGACGGGCACTGGGCAGTCCCCGGTGACCGGACAGCACCGCATGGGTGCCCTCGCCTCCGATGGGCAGACTGGTTCCCGGCAGATGTCCCACAGCGCTTTGCAGCACATCGGTTTCCACCGTGTGATACACAGGCAGCTCCACCCCGATTTTATCGATGGTCACATAGCCCATAATGCCGGTTCCGGTAATGTCCAGCGCCTCCAGATATCCGGGTACCCGTTCCGGCTGATAGAATGCCCCCTCCGTCCGGGCAAGGGCATCGTTGTACGCCCGGGCTTCGGCAAAGATCTCATCATAATCCGCTTCCGACATATGGGATGCGATCTCGTCATAGGAGGCAATAGCCTTGGACTGGTGCTTGGCGTTGATATACTCACTGATGACCGGATATAACAGCAAGGAGATGCCAACGAAAAATGCAGCAGCTATCACAGCAGTTGACACATAACGCTTCATTGACATCCCCTCGTTGTTAAAAGAAAAGCAGGGCAGCGGAGAGATCCTCCGCTGCTTGCTTTACATCATTCAGTTCTGGTCCGCCTTATCCTCTACGGACAGCTTCTTCTTGGTGATTGCCATCACAACAGCGCCGCAAACCAGCAGACCGCCGATGACATAGAAGATGGTGGTACCGATGCCGCCGGTGATAGGCAGAACGGAGCCCTTGTTGTTCTCTACCGTCAGCTTCACCATGTCATCCTCAAAGGCTGCATTGGTACTTACAGTCCAACTACAGCCGGTTGCGGAGGGTGCCGCAGTAATGGTAACAGTAATGGGAGCAGTCAGCAGGTTATAGCCGCTCTTGGTTTTCAGCTCGGTGATGTAATAGGTACCTGCACCCAGTCCCTCGAAGGTAATCAAGCCGTTTGCATCAGTTGTGCCGCTTGCGGTAACCTTCTGCATCTTTGTCTGCTCGGCGGTATCCGTTACTTTTGCATACTTTACAGAGGTAGAAACATACTTACTCCCGGTTTCAGCAGTGGGAGCGGTTTCAGTAAAGGTGCCGTCCTTCAACTGATAGTATGTACCAGCCGCATCCTGCTTGAAGTAATCACCCTTGGATACAGCAGTCTTGATGGAAGTACCGGTGATCTGGAACTCAACGCCTTCCAGCTTTTCGTTGGGGTCTGCGCCGTCCACCTTCGTCAGCTGCAGCTTGGTGGAGTAGGTCACAGTCACATGCTCCGGCGTTTCGCCAACCGGGTCGGTGGTATCCGGCTCATTGTCGCCCTTGTAGTCCACGTTGGGGTTGTTGGAATAGGTCAGTTTTACGGTATTCTTGTTGCCAGCCTGCGTCAGGTCAGCCTTTTCGTTCAGAGTTGCGGAGTAGGTCACTACAATGTCCTTGCCGGCTTCGCTCTTGTACTGGATGAAGTTCTTGATGACGATCTTCATGGTGTTTGCTGTGTCGTCATAAACCACATCGTAAGCATCCGCAGCCAGGGTAGTGGCGCCGATCTTGATGGCTACGTCCTTGTTGTAGGTCAGACCAGCGGTCATGCTATCGTTCAGTACGAAGAAGTACTTGGTGTAGCCCTGCATCTTGGGAACATTGGATTTGATCACAAAGGGAACCTTGTCGCCGATGGTTGCTGTATTGGCTGCAGCGCCGGTGGAAATGTCCGTACCGATCTTCTTGTCAACGGAGGGGTGATCCGCCTTGGGATTGACTTCTACGTCCTGTACCACCTTGAGGATGTTCAGAGACAGCGCATCATGTGGTGTGGTAACATCGGTAACATCCTTCAACAGGTAGTAACCAGCAGCCGGAACAGTGATCTTACCGGTGGCGCTGGAGGTGGCTGTAGCGGAGCCTGTAGCAGTGGTCAGGAACTTGCCTGCCAGCTTTGCAAAAGCCACTGCTCCATCGGAATTATTCTCGAAGGTTGCCAGCTTCTCCGCCACTGTCTTTGCGTCTGTGCAGGATGTAAAGGGCGCATTCTTTTTCAGCTCATCCAGAAATGCAGCCCCATTAATGCCGGTGCCCCATTCGATATCGGACAGGGTGTTGCCGCTCAGGTTGCCCTGGAAGATCTGATAGGCTTCGTAGGTACGGTCAATGTCGCCTTCCGGCTTGGTGATGGTGATGGTATAGTCAGCCGCTGATGCGGTCAGACCCATCGCAAACGCCATGGTGAATGCCAGTACGCATGTGAGGAATACGCTGAAAATTCTTTTTGTCGCTTTCATAAATCTTACTCCTTTTTGTTGATATTTTGATGGGGATTCCGGGAAGTCCTATGCGCTCGACCTCCTTTTCCTCCGGATCAATTTGTATGAATACAGCCCGCTTGCCAGAATCAAAAGAGATCCGCCCCCCAGAAACGGCACCAATCCTACGCCGCCGGTGGCGGGCAGGGTATATGCAATACTCTGGTTTTTGATGATGATTGGCGTTTGTGCTGTGTTCGACGAAACATACATATCAGAATAGCTGGGCGTGAACCCGGTCATGGGATCCTCCTGCACAAAGTATTGATAGATCCTGTTGGGAACCTGATCCAGCTCTGTGCCGGAAAGGGTTTTGATCCAGCCCTCTACGGCGGTGATCTCGATCCGCTTATTCCAGGCATCCAGATGCCAGTTATCCACATTCTGCTGTACGTCTGCGGGAATGGTCTTCCCGGTCACGGTAAAGCTATAAAATTCCGGATTGTTCAGCAGAACCCGACCTGTGTTCTGTTCTACAGAAATATCCATGCCCGCCGGTGCAATGATTACCTCATCCAGGAACAGATCCGAGAACTTGTCCGTGCCTTCCTCTCCGTTGGTTTCAACCTGGAGCTTCATATTCGTACAGCCCACAGGAATGGTCAGACTTGCATTGCGCAGATGAATCCAGGAGCCGGAAGGAGCCGCACCCACCGTAGCGATGTTCAGATAATTTGACCCGCCGGCACTGTCTTCATAGTACAGAGTCAGATTCAAAGGTGCGGTATGGTCTGCGCCGAGATTATGCGTCGTACTGTTGTCGGACTCTGTATAGACAGCCGCCCGGTTCAGATAAGCACTGAAGCTATAGGTCTGACCTGGCTTGATGACGCTGGAATCCAGTGTAAAGACAGCACTCGCCCAATCCTGTGTCCGGTTGTAGATTTTCAATGAATGGCAGTCGGGGCCGCTGCCTGCTACATAGTTGGTATAATAACCGCCTCCCAGCATTGCATCCCCCGTGCTTTCCCATTTCTCAAAGGTGCTTTCAAAGGTGTGATGCAGCAGCAAGCTGGAGGAATCCATTACATTGTCACACCGCACCCGAACCAGCGCACCCACCTGGATATCCTGCACGGTGAATACCCCATTGGCATAGGCTGCACTGCATTTGTCTGCACTGACTACGGAAACATTTTCCGCCGTTCCCTCCGTAACCCCCAGCGTAAAGGTGAAGCTGCTGCCCACATAGGCAGGCTGCTTGTACTGTTCCAGCAGCGCACCGGCAGGGGAAACCACCTGGATGGTAACCGGGATCTCCACTTCCTTGCACTGCCGCTGAAGCAATGCGGAAACCGACTGTGCCGTAGGCGCGCCCTGCATAGGCGTACCGTCCGGCGCAAGCCACTGTTTCTGAATGCTGAGGGTAATGGCATCCTTCGGGGTATTGGTAATGGTGTACTCCAGCGTACCGCCATTCTGCCCGGAGGTGTATCCGGCAATATAGCCATCGGGGATATCCACCTCCTCCACCCGATAAGAATAAGTGCGTCCGGCATACTGCACCGGCAGCTCTGTGTAGCTCCACTTCCAACCGGATGCATCATTCAGATAGAACTTACTCTTGCCGTCGATGGAAACCAAAGCGTCCGGCTGACCGCTTTCAATGCGCCAGATCCGGAAACCGATGGCGTCCGCCGTGTGATCCACAGTACTGCTGTCGCTCCAGACCTTCTGTACGCCGATGGGCATGTACCGCTCCGTCACCGCCGTATTGCGGAATACAGGAGCACTGCCGCCGGAGTATGCCATGGATGCGGACAGATTTCCTTGGGCATCCGCAGTCACGGTGACTGTAACCGTTTCCGTATGGCTGTCGTAAAAGATCCCCCTGGAATAGGGCTTGCCGTCAATCTGCACCGCCTTGCTGGGAATATTCTCCCGGATGGTGTAGGTGTAGGTACCGGCCATCAGGAAATACTGGGCTTCAAAGGTAACCTGACCTTCTGTATCGCAGTACTGTCGGTCGATCAGCTTTCCGTCCTTGTCCAGAAGCTCGAACTGGAACTGGTTTGTTCCGATGCTGCCGTTGGTCAGATGCTTGCGGGCAGTCGGTTCAACGGATGCAGGCTCCACTTTGATAATCTGGTTCACGTTCGCCATCAGATTGAAGTCCAGACCGGAGTGATCCGGACACTTGTTGTTTGCATCCACCACGCTCCGGTGACTCATATCAAACACGGCGCTGAGAATGGTAACATCGCTTTCGCCGGTGCTGTCGGAGATATCCGTTTCCGTCTGACTGATCTGCACGCCATTCCTTGTGACGGTCACGATCTGTTGTCTGGGCTTCAGCAGCAGCTGCACGTCAAATTGTGCGTGATCCACCTCACTGCGCTTCACCCACTTTTTGTCGTTTTCCATGCACCTGTACTTGGAGGTCAGCTCGTACTGGGTCTCCCCCGGCGTACCATGCGACTCATAGTCCGTGGATTCATAGGTCATAATGACCGACCCGGCAGCGTTATAAATGTAACAGTGATTTACGCCTGTGATATAAGAGTCAAAAATCTGACGGGTGGTGACCTGATTCCCGTTCTGGTCTGTCACGGTACGCTTGATCTCGTAAAAGCCGCCGTCCGTGATCTCGATATCCGCATGGTCGTAGTGGAAAGCCTCCAGTTCCTGTTTGGGATCCGGTACGTTGATGTAAAATTTCTGCTCGCCAAAATGCACCTGCATATCCCCGGTCTGATTGGGTTTGTACTCTTTGACGACTTTCCGACTGCCGTCTGCCTGGATGGTGTAGGACTCATTGACTAAAGTCATTGCCCCATCCGGGGCGCTCCAAAAGGTGTCGGTACTGGAACTGTCCGTGTAGATACAAAGCTCTACTGTATCTCCCACCTGGAGAATATAGGGACTCTCTTTAGAGTTCTTAAAATACTTGCCGTCATTTTCCCCCGGAAGTCCCAAGTCCAGCCACTCATGCACCGTATCCTTGCTCCGCTCACCCAAAGCGGTATTTACATAGATTACATTCTTTTCGTAGGAGGCGGAGGCATCCGCCAGATAATTGGGCAGCTGAACGGTTTCCCGCTCCGGCTCTGTTGCCGGTTCCGTGGGAGCCTCCGTGGGGGTCGTGATCTCCACCACCGGCGGCTCATTGTTTGCCGTATCGATCCCGGTGCATGCCACCGTATGTATATGCTCCGGCAGAGTGCAGATCAACTGACCGCCATCCGCTATGTCCGCATAGCATGCAGCACTGTGCTGATGCTCCTCCATGCCGCAAACGGTTTCATTCGCCATGGTAATGCCCACGCCCCGCAGCGTCCATGCCACAGAGCAGGCTACCACAAGCCCAAGGATCAGCAGGATCCATGTAAGCCGTATATTTCGTTTGTGTCTTGCCCGGATGTCTGTAACGCAGCTGTCAGTCATACTTCTCACCACGCTTTTTGCCAACATTAATCCCCGGTATATTGCCGGGAATTAAGGCAACACCACACAAAGATTGTGTGGTAGATGTGCCAACAGATTTTTCGTCAGATTGCATAGAAACGACGCAGGAATACTGGCGTATTGCAAGGAATTTTTGTGTGATATGACGGAAAATTCGTCAGCAGATGCTACACAAAGCCGCCAGGCGGGCTTTGTGCGGTATTGCCTTAAGGCGATGCCAAAAACAATTCAGCCTCCGATGGGCCAAACCTGAAACAGAACGAATCCAACGATCTGATCCTGATCCACACAGCCGATCTCACTGCTTCGGCTGTCGATGGAGGTGCTCCGATGATCCCCCAGGACAAACACCTTGCCCTCCGGCACCTGGCACGGAAAGGTCACATCGCATTCCCCCAGTGTCTTGTCCGACACATAGGGCTCATCCAGCAGGGCACCGTTTACTGTCACGTTGCCCTGTGTATCAATACTCACCACATCCCCGGGCAGTCCGATGATGCGCTTCAAAAGCATCTTGTTCTGCCAGGAAATGCAGCAAAGCTGGGATCGTTCGTAGCGCTTGGATTTCAGGAGAACCAGTACATCCCCATCGCTGAGGGTGGGTTCCATGCTGTTGCCGGAAACCTGGATCACCGGCAGGAACAGGGTGGACACCAGCACCGCCACTGCGGCAATCACCGCCAGCACGGAAAGGGTGCTGATGAAAGCACGTTTGTAGCGCTTGCGGTACTGATCCTGCTGATAGGCGCGGGAAACCTGCTCCGGAGAGGGGAGGGAAACCTGCCGCCTGTTGCGCCTGCTCATATTTTATCCGCCTTCTTTTCCGGCTCCGGCAGCGGATCCGCCGCCCGGATATGCTCCAGATAAGCGTCTGCCGTTTTCTGCGCCGCTTCAAATATACCGGTTAGTGCTGCGGTAGCCTCCGCAATACTGCCTGCCTGCTGAATCTTCAGATTTTTTTCATCCAGCTGTGCCTGCAATGCCTCTACCCGGCTTTGCAGCGCCTGCTCTCGTTTTTGATACTCATAAATGATTTCAATCAGTTCGCTGCGTTTCAAGCGTTTGAATTCTTTATCAGTCATATGAACACCCCATGGAATCTCCGTCCAGGCATGTATACAGTCACACTGAAATATCACTTTTATGCTGTATTCGTTTCACTTCTGTGCTGCACATAACATTGGGACTCCTTATTACATTTCTATCATAGCAACTTTTCAAAAACGGTTCAATATCATTTTATGCTGTATTTATAGCACATTTATGCTATTTCGAGAATGAACGATCTGAAATATACATCTTGTATAAAAATATCGCATATTATAATATATGAAACGGAAATAGTTTGAAATTTTCTGCTATGATCGTATCTATTTCAGAAGAATGCGAGGCTTGATACAGAGAAACCGTCAGAAATCAGCCCTTGCGGCGTAAATTTGTTCTGCATCAGCTTCTTCCCCGGCAAGCATATAATTACAGAGCGTAAAGGTTTACTACTGAAATACGCCCCGTTTCGCCGAATTGCGTTTTTCAGAAAAATGTGATATAATGCAAAAAAGCTCATCCGAAAGGAAGGTGCGTCATGCCTTTACAAATCATCCGACAGGACATTACCAAAATGAAAACCGACGCCATTGTCAACGCTGCAAACTCCACTCTGCTGGGAGGCGGAGGCGTGGACGGCTGCATACACCGGGCTGCCGGGCCGGAGCTGCTGAACGCCTGCAAGGCGCTGGGCGGCTGTCCCACGGGAGAAGCCCGGATCACGCCCGGCTTCCGGCTGTCCTGCAAGTACATCATCCACACGGTTGGCCCCCTATGGCAGGGTGGACACGCCGGGGAACCGGCACTGCTGCAGGCATGCTACCGGAATGCACTGACCCTGGCTCTGAAGCATGGATGCCGGAGCATTGCCTTTCCTCTGATCTCTGCCGGTGCATACGGCTATCCGAAGCGCCAGGCACTGCAAATTGCTGAGGATACCATCCTGACGTTTCTGGAGCAGCATGAAATGGCGGTATACCTGGTGCTGCTGGATCCAGGTGCCGTTGTACTGAATGAGCCCTATGCCACGGAGTTGCCCGCATTTGTCCGGCAGATGCTCCGCAAGGGGCAGTCCCCCTCCCGGGCTCATGGATTCCCCCTGCGCCGGCGGACGGCTGCCGCTGTGCCCACGCTGGAAAGCACCCTGGAGGAGGACGCATGCCCCCAGGCGGCATTCTGCATCCCCTCCTCCCTGAACGAACGGCTGGCGCAGATCGATGAGAGCTTCTCCCAGATGCTGCTGCGGAAGATCGATCAGCTGGGCATGACGGATTCTGCATGCTACAAGCGG
>NZ_FR894852.1:57231-60346 GCF_000434255.1 Ruminococcus sp. CAG:379
GCTACAAGCGGGCGAACATAGACCGGAAGCTGTTTTCCAAGATCCGCAGTGACATGCACTACAAGCCCAGTAAGTCAACTGCCGTGGCGTTTGCCATCGCCCTGCAGCTGGATGGGCAGGAGACCGGGGAACTGCTGCGAAAGGCGGGCTTTGCCCTGTCCAACAGCAGCAAATTTGACATCATCATCCAGTACTTTATTGCCAAAGGGAACTATAATATCTTTGAGATCAACGAAGCCCTGTTCGCCTTTGACCAACCCCTTTTGGGCAGTCGGTAAAATGTCGCTCTCCATGCGACCTGCCGGAGCGCAGAATCCTCTATACTATGGTTGTAAGGAATCCACACAACACCTATGAGGAGGATGCATTATGGCAAACAACACAACGGAACTGGTTTTCATTCTGGACAGAAGCGGCTCCATGGCAGGGCTGGAAAGCGACACCATCGGCGGCTTCAACGCCATGCTGGACAAGCAGAAGCAGGAACAGGGCGAGGGCTTCGTCACAACGGTGCTGTTCGATGACCGGTGCGAGACCCTGCACGACAGAAGGAAGCTGTCAGAGATGGCGCATATCACCGACCGGGACTACACCGTCCGGGGATGCACAGCACTGCTGGATGCAATGGGCAGCACCATTACCCACATCCGGAGCATTCACCAGTACATCCGACCGGAGGATGTGCCTGCCCACACGGTTTTTGTGATCACCACGGACGGCATGGAAAACGCCAGCCATTCCTATACGCTGGAACAGGTCAGGGGCATGATCCAACAGCAGAAGGAGGCAGGCTGGGAATTTTTGTTCCTGGGCGCAAATATAGACGCCCTGCAAACCGCTGCCAGCATGGGAATCCGGGAGGATCATGCCGCCCAGTATATGTGCGATGCAGCAGGCACCCAACTGAATTTCGACGCAGTGAGCTGTGCCGTATCCTCCGTGCGGGCAAATTGCTCCGTGGGGCGGGAATGGAAGAAACGAATCGAGGAGGATTTCCGCACACGCAGCAAAAAGCATTAAGGCAATGCTGTGCAATCTTTGTGCGGGTTGCCTTAACAAAAAGCAGACAGGTTACCCTGTCTGCTTTTTTGATTGTGGATGCTCCCGGATCAGTTGAAAGTACCCGCCCAGGGAGGTCAGCGCATATCCCGCTTATTCAGCAGCAGACAGGCAAGAGCAGCCGCCACGCCGGCGTAGCATACAAACAGCACCAGCAGGGACCAGGTGTGCTCCGCACTCCGAATGCTGAACAAATAGGTATCCAGGAAGTACTTTGTTACATTGGGATTCTGTACATGCAGGAACTTGCGTGCCAGGAAATTCAGGGGCATTGCTGCAAGCGCAGCCATATTCATGCTGGCGCACACGCTGTAGGTAACCGCAAGGGCTGTGCCCCGGGCAAATGCTGTGATGAACTGGACGATAAACAGGAAGGTCAGCAGTAGCAGGAAGTGCATCCCCATGTATCCAAGGGTTGTTCCCTGCAAGCCCAGCCCCGTATCCGGATAGAAGCACTTGAACAGGATCGCCACAACAAGAAAGTTGACAAGGCTCACTGCCAGCACATAGATCCCCAGGGACAGGATCCGGGGCAGAAGCACGGAGGAGCGGTTGTTATACTGGGTCACGATATTCTTCACATAGCCGTGCTTTTCGTCAGAATTGTAGAATATGGCAGTAAAGATGCCGAAGATCATCATGGGAAAGCCGTTCTGCACCACACCCAGATATTCGTCCAGGATACTGGTTTCTGTCTCCGGCTGCTCTTCCTCCATAACCACAGAGGTGTCACCGTCCATTGCCATAGAATCCGTCATTTTGTCGATCATATAGTTGACGGAAAGGGTGAAGGCTGTCAGCCCCACCAGGATAATCATGCAGACCCACGCCACCTTGGTGCGGAGCATTCTATATAAGTAGAGCTTCGTCAGATTAAGCATTCTGGTTTCCTCCTGTGATCTTGAAGTAATAGTCCTCCAGCTCCGTGGCAACGATTCTGGACTGGACAATGGTGCAGCCGTCCAGGATTAGCTGCCGGTTCATGGCAGCGGTTTCATCCAGCCGCTCGAACACTTGCACGGTTTCCTTGTCCATAACCTTGAACCTGGTATAGCCCATTTTCTCCAGGGATACGCTGACCTGCTCCGGCTGTGGGGTGATGATTTCCACATAGTTGGAACACTTATCCATCAACTGCGCATGGGAGATCTCCTGCAGCAGCTTGCCGTCGTGGATAATGCCAAAGGTATCCGCCAGCTTGGACAGCTCCTCCAGAATGTGACTGGAGATCATGATGGCAAGATGTCTTTCCTCCTTGAGCCGCACGAACAGCTGCCGCATTTCTGCAATGCCTTGAGGATCCAGTCCATTGATGGGCTCATCCAGCACCAGAATGTTCGGATTTCCCACCAGGGTCATGGCGATGCCAAGCCGCTGCCGCATGCCCAGAGAAAACGCCTTTGCCTTCCGGTTCCGGGCATAGCTGAGTCCCACCAGCTCCAGGATCCCGTCAATGTAGCCCTTCTGGTCAATGCCCGTCATCAGGCACTTGCACTTGAGATTCTCATACGCCGTCATTTCATAGTACAGCCCCGGCTCCTCGATCAGACTGCCGATGCGGCTCCGCAGCTTCCCGGATTCCTGGGCGGATTTCCCAAACAACTGGATGCTGCCGCTGGTGGGGCAGGTCAGTCCGCAGATCATTTTCATGCAGGTGGTTTTCCCGGCACCGTTTCTGCCGATAAAACCGTAAATCTCTCCCCGCTTTACATGCAGGCTCACAGCATTCGCCGCCAGATGCTGCCCATACCGTTTGGTCAGATCCTTGGTTTCGATGATATAGTCCATTTGCAACTTCCTTTCTTCTGTTGATGTTCTCATTATAACACGTCCCCATAAAAAAAGCATCAAAAAAGGGTAAAGATTTGATAAGGTTCCGCAAAATCCGCTTGACAAGAGTCCGAAACCGGACTATAATAAGTGAGTCCGATTTCGGACTCACTTATTATATGGGAGTGATACAGCCTATGGATATCAGAAGCTACATCAAACAACTGGATCAGCTAATGAAAGAGTACAACGCCATTTATCATATGGCTGCCGTGGCATACGGCTT
>NZ_FR894852.1:60351-66984 GCF_000434255.1 Ruminococcus sp. CAG:379
GCCGTGGCATACGGCTTATCCGACACCGCCCTGTGGATCCTGTACATAGTATCGGATGCCGCAGAACCCTGCACCCAGCAGGATTTGTGCCGGCAGTGCTGCTTTCCAAAGCAGACCATCAACACCGCCATCAACCATCTGATCCGGGACGGCTATCTGACATTGGAAACGCTGCCTGGCACACGCAACAGCAAAAGGATCATGCTGACAGACACAGGACATGCCCTGATGCAAACCACCATTGATCCATTGAAACAGGCGGAGGATGCCGCCTACGGCAACTTCAGCGATGCAGAGCGGCAATGCTACCTGGAACTGACCAGGCGGCTGAATACAAACCTGCGGGAGGAACTGCAGGCGCAACTCAAAAGGAGAACACTATGAAAACACCCATTCAGCTTTCCGACCACTTTACCTACCGGCGCTTGTTCCGGTTCACACTGCCTTCCATTGCCAGCATGATCTTTGCCTCTGTATACGGCATCGTGGACGGCTACTTTGTCTCCAACTATGCGGGAAAGATCCCCTTTGCCGGACTGAATATCATCATGCCCTTTATTATGATGCTGGGCGCAGTGGGCAATATGATCGGGCTTGGAGGCTCCGCCTTGATCGGCAAGACCCTGGGGGAGGGTAACCGGGAAAAGGCAAACAGCCTGTTTTCCTTCTTTACCTATTTCATGGGAGCAACCGGCATCCTTCTGGCTATCATCGGAAACCTGTTTCTGCCCCGGATCGCCGTCCTTCTGGGAGCGGAGGGGGCTGTACTGGAGAATGCCATTCTATACGGTCGCATCTGCCTGTGCGGCATTCCCTTTCTGACCCTGCAATATACCCTCCAGGGCTTTCTCATTACGGCGGAAAGACCCCAGGTGGGATTCTGGATCACGGTGGCAGCCGGAGCCACCAACATGATACTGGACGCACTGTTCATTACCGTATTCCACGGGGGACTGGCAGGAGCAGCCATTGCAACAGTTGTGGGGCAGCTCATCGGCGCCGGCATACCCATCGCCCTGTTTTTCAGCACCCGGAACAACTGGCTGCTGAGGCTGGGGAAGGCGAAATTTGACGGGCAAGCCCTGTGGAAAGCATGCACCAACGGCTCCTCCGAGTTCCTGTCCAACGTTTCCATGTCCCTGGTGGGCATGCTGTACAACACCCAGCTTCTGAAATATGCCGGCAACGACGGCGTAGTGGCATACGGGGTCATTATGTATGTGAACATGATCTTCATTGCCGTATTCTTCGGCTTTTCCGTTGGCACCTCCCCGGTGTTCAGCTTCAACCATGGGGCTGATAACAGCACAGAGCTGAAGAGCCTGTTCCACAAATGCGCCTCCATCATTCTCGGCTCCTCTGTAATCATGCTGCTGGCGGCAGAGGTGCTGGCACGGCCCCTTGCCATGATCTTCACCAGCTACGACCAGTCCCTGCTGGACATGACCACCCACGCCTTTGCCATCTACTCCGTTTCCTTCCTGTTCTGCGGCATCGGCATTTTCAGCTCCGGTCTGTTTACCGCCATGAACAACGGACTGATCTCCGCCATTCTGTCCTTCGTCAGAACCGTAATCCTGCAAATCACCTTCATCTTCGTCCTGCCCCGGCTGTGGGGTCTGGACGGGATCTGGTGGTCTGCCGTGCTGGCAGAGGGGCTGGCAGCTGCCCTCAGCATTGTCTGCATCCTTGCATACCGAAAAAAATACAAGTATATGTAAGGCAACCAGGCAGGCTTTGTGCAGCGTTGCCGTAAAATATGCGCCATCACGGATCCGTCAAGGGACGCAGCCGGATTGAAAAAACCTCCCGGATGTGGTATACTGGAGTTATCATCAACCAGGAGGGCAATATGGGAACAGTGTATTTTACCCGACACGGGCAGACCGTGTGGAATGTGGAAAACAAGATCTGCGGCGCAACGGATATTCCCCTGACCCAGCTGGGGCATCAGCAGGCTCTGGCACTGGGGGAACGGCTTCTGGCGGAGCAATGCCCCATCGACCGGATCCTGTACTCGCCTCTGATCCGGGCAGCGGAAACCGCCCGGCATATCGCAGAGGTCACCGGCATCCCGACACAACCGGAGCCAAGACTTACGGAGCAGAACTTCGGCATCTACGAATCCACGCCCCGGGACGGCATGGAATTCCGGACGGCAAAGGCACAATTCGTCAATTCCTTCGGCACGGGAGAATCCATGCTTCGGGTGGCACAGCGGATCTACAACCTGCTGGACGAGCTGAAAGCAGGACAGGAAACCTGTCTGCTGGTGGCGCACAACGGCATCGCCCGTGTGGTGCGTTCCTACTTTGTGGACATGACCAATGCGGAATACGCCGCCTATGGTATGCACAACTGCGAGATCGTTTCCTATACATTCTGACGGGAGAACATCATGGAATTTACCACATATCACAGCCTGCTGGATGCTGCCCGGCAGATCCGGGAGGCGGTCTTTGTCCGGGAGCAGGGCTTTCAGCTGGAATTTGACAAAACGGATGAAACCGCCGTCCACATTGTAGCATGGGACGGAACGCAGCCCGCCGGCACCTGCCGGGTGTACCCGGCGGAAGGGTGCTTCTACATCGGCAGAGTGGCTGTGCTGCCCCAATACCGGGGCACGGGTCTGGGACGGGAGCTGATGCGCCGGGCAGAAGCATATATCCGCTGCACAGGCGGCACTGCCGCAGAATTATCCGGTCAGGTTCAGGCATCCGGCTTTTACAAAAAGCTGGGGTACACCCCGCTAGGGGAGGTATACCCGGATGAGGGCTGCCCCCATATCCGGATGCAAAAAAATTATAAAGCAGCACAACGCCCGCTCCGATCTTTGCCGGATCGGGCGTGCTTTATTCTGTCACCAGCGTGCGGACGGACAGGGTGCGGATCCGGCGGGATGCCAGGAATGCAGACACTGCAATGGTCACAGTGGTCAGCATCAGGGCAAAGAACCAGTCCCTGCCGCCGATCACCAGCTGCAGGTTGAAAATGCCCATCTGCCGGGTCACCGCTTCTACCACTTTCGACGCCCACAACCGAGCAGCACTGAAACCGATCAGAGAACCTAGGGCGCCGATCAACGCAAACCGCAGAGCAAACTGCACCCGAAGCCGGGTCACCGTGAAGCCCAGCGAACGGTAAACTCCCAGCTCTGTGCGTTCCCGAGTGAACATCTTGCTGCTCATCATGCATGCCACCACCGCAGCAAACACCAGGGATAACCCGTCAATGAGACAGCCCATGGCTTCAAAAATAAAGTCATAGCCGAACAGGGAGGTCATATCCACAGCCTCCGCCCGCATCAGTTCCGGGTAAGTGGTGTTCAGATACTTTGCTGCCTCCACGTTCCGTTCCGGCTGGTTCATAGCCAGGGTGGCGTAGAGCTTTTCCGGTTCCGGGAAAATGCGCCCATAGCCGTCATATGTAATGGCAAAGCACATACCCGCATCGTTTGTGTCCTGGTAGATACCGGAAATCATAAATGTTGCCTCCCCCTTGGAGCCGGAAACCGTCACCTGATCTCCGATGTGCAGATCCAGCGCATCGCACACCAACTCCGTCACCAGACACTCGTTGTCATAGGCGGGCGCCCTGCCCTGAATGACGCTCTGGATCATAGCAGAATCCAGATAAATGGCGCATTGCAGGTTTTCTCCATTCATAGACATATACTGATGCGCAGAAACGCAGATGCTCTCCATACCTCCGTATGGCTCCAGAGCCTGTCGGAGCGTCTGTTCCATCTCCTGGTCATAGGACTGATTGAATGTCAGGGCCATATCGATGACCGGCTGTCCCAAGGAGGTATACATTTTTGGGGACTGGATCAGATTGTTGATGCCGGAGGCGGTGAGAATGAAGAACACCAGAATGGACACCACCAGCAGCGCCCCTGCATACCGACGCTTGGCGCAGACCACCTGCCGCACCGCCAGGGAACCGGACAGGAACCGGCGGCTGATGGGCATGCGCAGACGGCTGTCGAACCAGACCGCCTCCCTGCCTCCGGAGATGGCACGCACCGGAGAGATCCTGCTGATGCTCCGTGCCCGCCTCAACAGCACAAGTAGGGACAGGAATAAAACCGCACCGGGCACCACCAGACAGCACAGCACCGACAGACTGCGGCTGTACAGGAATCCGGATAGCTGCATAAACAAGCCGGACAGCTTCCAGACAATGGGCATCGCAATGCAAATACCCAGCACCGCCCCCAGAAGCTCCGCCAGCAGATATTGCAGTGCCAGGATCAACCCGATCCTGGTTTCGGTAAAGCCCTGTGCCTTGAGTACGCCCAGCTTCACATAGTCCAGTTCCATCTCGGACTGGATGCTGTGAGCGATGACGATCTGCACGATCAAAAACAGCAGTCCCACAAACGCCAGCATGATCCGCAGCACCATCCTTTGCATCAGCCCCGTATAGTGCACACTCTGGGCATGGGTCAGGGTGCCGATAGCGAAATCCGACAGCTTGGTTTCCCGATTCAGCTGCCGCAGAAATACCTGGTCGGACAAATCGCAGTCCGCCTTTTTGTGGACACCCAGCACGCAGCTTGTAATGTGCTGCTCCGTATCCGTCTGCTCATCCTCCAACGCCTGAGCACGGTATGTTTCCAGATCCTGATCGCTGATAAACAGTAACTTGAAACCGATTAGAGCTGCGCCCAGGGTAGGCTCCTGGACAAAGCCCCGGATCCGGAAGGAATATGTACGCTTTCCGAAGGTGGCAGTCAAGGTGTCCCCGATCCGGCAGTTCATGCCTTGGGCAAGCCCGTAGGGCACATAGATTTCCCCGGGCGCCAGTGGCGGCGCAGGCTCCAGGCCGCTGAAATCCTCACGAAACAGCAGGGTGTCCGGCGGCATACCGATGTAAAAGTAAGCGTTTCCGGTCTGACTGTCTCCGATCTGGTTATCGCCGCTGACAAGCCCCCGGCGGCAGGTGACCCGTTCTGTCTGGGGAAATGCCTCCACCTGTTCCAGCAGTTCCGGAGTCACCCGAGATTCGATCAGATAGGAGGAAACGTCCGGTGCGTCCGCCTTGCTCCAGGCGGTCTGCATATCCTTGTTGAAGGACTGATCTAGGGAGAAAATTGAAACCGCCGCCGAAACGATGATGGCGGTCAGCAGAAGAATGCTCAGGCAGGTACCCTTTTTTTGGCGGATATTCGCCCACAGCAATGTCAATACATCCATACGCCCCTCCTTACCACTCTAAGGAGGTGAGCCATGTGTCGCCGGAAACGCAAAACGCAAAAAAACGACACGCAAAACGCAAAAAATAGTAAAAAACTATCTGCGGATTGTTGTTGCCGGAAACGCAAAACGCAAAAAACCGACACGCAAAACGCAAAAAATAGTAAAAAAATAGGCGAATAACCGCCGAGAGGCCGCATTTTCAGCCCGGGTTATTCGCCTATTTCATTTATACGGATTGTAGTTTTTCGGCACTTCCGGCCGACCAAAACATTCCTGGCGCAGAGCAGCTGCTGCACCTCGTCGAAGTCGTCTGGCGTGATTATAACGGGTGTTTTAACGGGCTTTAAATGCCCGTTAAACACCCGGTAACCACAGTATACTGGATTGCGCAGAATCTTGCCTATAGAGTGGGACGTGAACGGCTTGCCAAGTTGCCCTGTGAATCCATGTGCGTTGCATAGCCGCGCCACATCAGAAAGATTTTGGACAATGAGATACATGTCAAAAATGTACCTTACAACTTCCGCTGCCACCGGATTCAATGCAAGCTCAGAGCCTTTTCCGAATTTGTACCCAAGCGGTGGAATTGCGGCGATCACCCCCTTTCGGAGCCGTTGCGGTTGTTATTTCCGGCGGTTTGTGATGATTGCAGCGACCAGCAGAACCAGGCTGATGCCGTCCAGAATAATGATGATCCAGTCCATCATAGTGCTTGACAATGGCGGCGTGTGTCGGTTATAATAGGAGGGAGGAGGATTTCCTCCCTCGATTTACTCGGACAGTATTTTGATTATCTCTAGGATAATCTTTACTGCCCCCAGAGCCGCATTGACGATCAGTAACTTTTGGAGGGTCTCTGATCGATCGGTGCGGTTCTTTTTTCGGCGTTGCTTTTTCGCCATTGTCCTTACCTCCTTTCCATGTTCTAATTATAACACATGTACCAGTACATTTCAATAGAAATAACGCACAAAATTTACATCTTCATTTTGTGTACTATGTACGTGTACAAGTGTATAAATATGTGATAGAATTATTAAAGGAGGTGATCGCAGTGCCTATATCCGAATCAAGGAAACGAGCAAATGAAAAATATAATGCAAAGGCATATGACCAGGTGAAGATCATCGTGAAAAAAGGGGAACGCGAGAAAATCAAAGCCCACGCAGAATCCAAAGGAATGAGCCTGAATGGCTACATCAATGCCCTGATTGATGCCGATATGCAAAAAACCGCCTCGGAGGAGTGATCCCCCGGGGCGGTTTCTATTTATTCGCCGGTCAACGCCGCCACGGTTTTCTTGCCTGCCAGCCCATCCACGGTCAAGCCGTGCTCCTGCTGGTAAGCCCGGATGGCAGCGATGGTTTTCACGCCTGCAATACCGTCAATTTTGCCGCAATCATAGCCTGCCGCATCCAGCATGTACTGGATC
>NZ_FR894853.1:0-2261 GCF_000434255.1 Ruminococcus sp. CAG:379
CTGCTTTTACGTGACCGGGGTCAATGACGGAGTGGTGTCAGACCATCGGGATTAGGGCATGCGTCCCTGGCTGGCAGGATACCACTCCTCGTCCGCCAGTTTGGAAAATTCCCAGGGACTTTGCTTGTCCTTCCGCATGGCGCAGCAGCCCACAGGCAGGTCGCTGACAAGGGCGATGGATGGATCCAGATCCAACAGCTCCCCGATGGTGATGATCACCGCATGTGCAGCCGCGTGCCCCTCCTCGCCGCAGAGAAATTCATAGCTGCCATCGTCGAAATGATGGGTGACCAGCCGGATTTCCCTCTCGCCGTCCAGGATATGCGTACAGGTAAAAGCAAAGGTGTCCCGCCGTTCGGCAAACGGAAAATAAGTCATATGGATACGTCCTTTCTGAATAGATGTATTCAGTATAGCAGATTTTCACAGAATTGGCAAGCCGTATTGATTGACTTTTCACAAAGATTTCACCGTAATTTCGTTTTAACCGTTTTGTAACTTAATGAAAAACGCAAAAAAAATATGAGCATAATGCACAAAAATATCGATGAGAATTCGTGCAGATGAACTAAAAAATATTAAGGTTTGGTATAAGGCATTGACTTTTTCTGCGCTATACGGTATATTTAGCTTACAAAAACACGCCGTATTTGTGCGCCGTTATGTTCAGTCTGACGATAGAGCATTGCTCTGCGCAGATCGCCGGACGGGAGTACTCTGTGCGGAAGTAACAGCGGTTTTGTTATGGCATTATATTATAATCCGTAATATAATGAAATTTTAAGGAGGAAACGAACAATGAACAAGCTTAAGAGAACCCTGGCACTGGTTGCTACTCTGGCACTGGCTACAACAGCATTTGTTGGCTGTGGCGATGACAGCTCTTCCAGCGCACCTGCTAACAACTCTTCCAAGACTGAGAGCAAGGTTGACGACTCCAGCACTGGAGATTCCAGCAAGACTGAGGGCAAGGCTGAGAACAAGGTTCCGAACACTGGCTCTACTCTGTCCATCCTGTGCTGGACCGGTGATGACATCAAGGCTATGAAGGACTGCTTCCTGGCTAACAACTCTGATGTCAAGGATGCTGATATCACATGGGTACAGTGTGGTACAAAGGGCGGCGATGCTGCTGAGAACTACACCCAGTACTTCGCTGGCGATGAGGACGTTGACCTGTACATCGCAGAGGCTGACTGGATCATGACCTTTATCAACGATGACGCAGTATCTGCTCCTCTGTCCAACCTGGGTCTGACTGATGATGACTTCAAGACCAACTACGATTACATCAAGCAGATCGGTACCGATTCCAAGGGTGTTCTGAAGGGCACATCTTGGCAGTCCACTCCTGGTGGCTTTGCTTACAGAGCTGACCTGGCTAAGGAGTACCTGGGTGCTTCTACTCCCACTGAGATGCAGGAAAAGGTTAAGGACTGGGATACATTTATGGAGTCCGCTAAGACCATTTCTGAGAAGACCGAGGGTAAGATGAATATGACCGCAACCATCGGTGGTCTGTGGCAGGTATTCTCCTACAACAGAGCTCAGGCTTGGGTTGACAAGGACAACAAGCTGGCTATCGATGATTCCTGCACCAAGTTCATGAACATGGTTAAGGAAATGAGAGACAAGAACTATGTATCTGGTGAAGATCAGTGGGGCGACAGCTGGTTCGCTCTGGGTGCTAACGGCGACACCTTCGGCTACTTCGTATGCTCTTGGTGCTTCGGCGATGACACCTCCACCTTCGGCAAGATGCAGGGTGGTAAGGACAACGAGAACTTCGGCAAGTGGGGCTTCGTTAAGGGCCCGCAGGAATACGCTTGGGGCGGTTCTTGGCTGTGCCTGTCTCCGAAGGCTGACAACGGCGAGCTGGCTGAGAAGTTTGTAAAGTTCTTCTGCAGCAACGAAGAGACCATGAAGAAGTATGCTGAGTTTAAGGGTGAGTTCGTAAACAGCTACAACGTTATGAAGTCCATCGTTGACGCTAAGACCAACAAGTGCGCACTGCTGGCTGATGGTCAGGATCAGTTTGCTACCATGATTGATGTCGCTGCTGGCATCAACCTGGATGGCAAGATTACTCCTTATGACGCAACTATCAAGAACGACTACATCGATGCAGTTAACGGCTACGTTAAGGGTGACACCGCTTCTGTTGATGATGCTCTGAAGGCATTCAAGACAAAGGTTGCTTCTGACCTGCCGGAGCAGCTGACTTGGGAATAATCCCTCAGATAGTCTTACAGTAGAAAGAC
>NZ_FR894854.1:0-2316 GCF_000434255.1 Ruminococcus sp. CAG:379
CAGGGTACGGGCACATTGCTCATTCCCGTGCGCACCGCCGACAGAGCCATACCGGTGGAGGATGCCACCGTCACCATCACGGAGGATACCCCATCCGGCACTGACCTGATCGGCATTCTGAAAACCGACGAAAACGGAGAGATCCGCCCCCTGGTACTGCCTGCCCCCATGGGGGATCCCAATGGCAAGCAGGTGCCCTTTTCCAAGTACAGCGCCAGGGTGCAGGCAGAGGGCTACCGGACGGAGCAAAGCGTGGATATCCCCATTTTTGCCGGGATCGCCTCCATGCAGGATTTCCTGCTGATCCCTCTGCCGGCAAGCGAAGCCGCCGGAACGGGAGATATCATCTACTACAACCAAGAACCTGTTTACTAGGAGGCAGCCATGGACGGAACACCCTTTATCCCGGAGCAGATCACGGTACATCTGGGCACGCCGGATTCCAATGCCCCCAACGTGACCGTATCCTTTCCGGATTACATCAAGAACGTGATCTCCAGTGAGATCTACCCCACCTGGCCGGAGAATTCCATGCGGGCGAATATCTACGCCGCCGTCAGCTTTGCGCTGAACCGGATCTACACCGAGTGGTACCGGAGCAGAGGGTATGACTTCGACATCACCAATTCCACCCAGTTTGACCAGGCGTTCGTCAACGGCAGAGAGATCTTCCAGCCGGTAAGCGTACTGGTGGATGAGCTGTTCAACAGCTACCTGCGGCGGCGGGGGAATGTAGAACCTTTGTTCGCCGCCTTCTGCAACGGCACCACCGTTACCTGTGAGGGGCTGTCCCAGTGGGGCACGGTGGATCTGGCAAAGCAGGGGTTCACCCCCTACGAGATCCTGACCTATTACTACGGGGATAATCTGGAGATCGTGCAGGACGCCCCCATCGCCCCCAACGTGCCCTCCTATCCGGAGCGCCCCCTGCAGGAGGGGGACAGCAGCGACGATGTGCGTGCCATCCAGATCCGGCTTCGGCGGATCGCACAAAATTACCCGGCGATCCCGGTGATCCCGGACACGGGCGGCGTGTTTGACGCCCCAACAGCTGCGGCGGTGGAGGAATTTCAGCGGATCTTCTCCCTGCCTGCCACCGGGGTGGTGGATCAGTCCACCTGGTACAGGATCGAGTACATCTACAACAGCGTCAAAAAGCTGGCGGAGCTTTCTTCCGAAGGAGAGCAGTTTGAGAACGTGCAAAAGCAGTATACGGAGGATCTGCGGCCGGGCATGGAAAGCATGCAGGTGAAGCTGGTGCAGTATTATCTGGCAGTGGTAGGCGCCTACTATGAGCAGGTACAGCCGGTAGAGATCACCGGATATTACGGGGATCAGACTGCCGCCTCCGTCCGCTCCTTCCAGCGGGTTTTTGGTCTGCCCCAGACCGGGATCATCAACCGCACCACCTGGAACCAGCTGACGGACGCTTATCTGGGGATCGTGGCGGATCTGCCAGCCACCGGAGAGAATGTGGTAGCGATTTATCCGGGCACGGTGCTGAAGGAGGGCACCACCAGTGAATCCGTCCGGATCGCACAGGAGTACCTGAACTTCCTGCACGGGGTGTATCCCCAGATTCCGGCGGTGAACAATACGGGTTATTTCGGCCCGGTGACCCGGAGCGCCGTACTGGCATTCCAGCGGCTCATGGGTCTGGAGGAAAACGGTCTGATCGGCCCCATTACCTGGGATGAGCTGACACGGGTCTATTCCGAGCATCGGTTCGGCTACGACAAGCGACCCTATCAGCATCCGGGTTATACTATTAAATAAGAGAGGGAAAAACTATGCCTTATACCGAAGCCCAGAAGCGCAGCCACATCCACGAGATCCAGAGCTACCTGTACATACTCGCCACCCAGGACGCCCGGATCCCTACCGTGACCCCGGACGGGGTCTATGGACCACGAACGGTCAGTGCGGTGCAGGCGTTCCAGAAGATCTACAATCTGCCTGCCACCGGGGAGGTGAATCGTGCCACCTGGGATGCCATTGTGAAGGCATACCGGAAGCAGACCGCCGAGCCGGATGCCCTGAACGTATTTCCCTCCGCCAGGTATGTGCTCCGGGAGGGGGACAGCGGCGCCCTGGTGTACATTGTGCAGGCCATGCTCAACGACATCGGCAGCCGGTACGACAACCTGACACCGGTGGCAATCAACGGCAGCTTCAACGCAGCCACCACCAACGCCATCCGGGGCGTGCAGCAGGCGGCGGATCTGCCCCAGACCGGTGCGGTGGATCGGGATACCTGGAATTGGATGGTAACAGCAATGCAGTGCTGACCCACCGCCCGCCCTGTTGGCTTTCGTG
>NZ_FR894855.1:0-2501 GCF_000434255.1 Ruminococcus sp. CAG:379
ACTGCGTAAATGGAGCACGCAGAGAATAAAAAATAACACACAAAAAAGGTCACGCAAAAGCATCAAATTCACACAAAAACCAATCCAAAGAAAGGGCGGCGGGCGGGACATTCTGTTTCAATTTACGCCGGAAGGAGTACAAATATGCGGCTTGACAAATGTATTGCAGATCACAGCGCCTATTCCCGGAAGGAGGTCAAGGAGCTGCTGCGCCGGGGCAGCGTCCGGGTTAACGGTGTGCCGGAACAGGATCCGGGGCGGCAGGTGGATCCCGAGGGGGACGAGATCATGCTGGCAGGGGTGATCCTGCCCACCGCCCTCCATCGCACCTACATGCTCAACAAGCCCAAGGGCTGCATTTCCTCCACCCGAACCGGAAAAACCAAGACGGTGGTGGAGTTCCTGCCGCCGGAGCTGCGGAAGGGGATCTTCCCTGCCGGGCGGCTGGATGTGGACACGGAGGGCATGCTGCTTCTGACCAACGACGGAGACCTTGCCCACCGGATTTTATCCCCCAGGCGGCACATCCCAAAGTATTATCTTGTGCAGCTTGCCAAGCCGGTTGTTGAAAAAACTGTTGAAACCTTTGAAAACGGGGTGGTGCTGGAGGATGGTACCCGGTGCCTGCCGGCAAGGGTGGCGGCATTGCCGGGCGTGGAAAATACGGCGCTGGTGGAGTTACATGAAGGGAAATTTCACCAGGTAAAACGTATGTTCGCCGCTGTGGAAAACCATGTGGAACAATTGCTCCGGGTGCAGATGGGAGATCTGCCGATCGACGTAAAATTGGGAAAAGGAGACTATCTGTTGCTTTTGCACAAAGATATCGAGCAGCTGTTTAAAACTCCCGATTTTTCCGAGGTGCTGCGGTTTTGCGCTTGTTTTTTTTGTTCATATTGGATAAATGAGTAACTTGAACTTTGGGTAATTAGTGACTTGCAAAATGCCGTGAAATTTGGTATGATAAATGCATAGCTTATTCTGGGGGACAGAATAATAAAATTTTGATAATTGGAGGACTGGAAGAAATGGCAGGTTTGTCTTTGCGTGGGATTTATAAAAAATATCCGGGTGGCGTCGTAGCTGTTTCAGACGTAAATCTGGAAATCAGAGATAAGGAATTTATCGTATTGGTAGGGCCCTCTGGCTGTGGTAAGTCCACAACCCTGAGAATGATTGCTGGTCTGGAGGAAATTTCCGAGGGCGAGCTGTACATCGGCGACCGTCTGGTAAACGACATTGCGCCGAAGGACAGAGATATCGCAATGGTGTTCCAGAACTATGCGCTGTATCCCCACATGACCGTATTCGAGAACATGGCGTTCGGTCTGAAGCTCCGCAAGGTGCCCAAGGATGAGATCGCCCGCAAGGTAGAGGAAGCTGCAAGAATCCTGGATCTGACCCATCTGCTGGACAGAAAGCCGAAGGCGATGTCCGGTGGTCAGCGTCAGAGAGTTGCGCTGGGTCGTGCAATCGTGCGTCAGCCCCAGGTATTCCTCCTCGACGAGCCGCTGTCCAACCTGGACGCAAAGCTCCGTGCCCAGATGAGAACCGAGATCGCCAAGATCCACAAGAAGCTGGGTACTACATTCATTTATGTAACCCACGACCAGACCGAGGCAATGACCATGGGCGACCGGATCGTTGTTATGAAGGATGGTTTTGTTCAGCAGATCGATACACCGCAGGTGCTGTATGATCAGCCGATCAACAAGTTCGTTGCTGGCTTCCTGGGTTCCCCCCAGATGAACTTCATCGAAGCAATGCTGCACCAGCGTGACGGCAAGTATGTGGTTGAGTTCGGCTCCAACGACACAAAGACCACCCGTGGCGTGAAGTATGAGATCGTAATTCCGGAGGCTAAGGTCAATGAGAACCTGGCGCACTATGTGGACAAGGAAGTCATCCTGGGCATTCGTCCGGAGAACGTACATGATGAGGAAATGTATCTGTCCAATGCAACTACAGGCGTCATCAAGTGTACTGTGGATATCACGGAGCTGATGGGTGCAGAGACCTATCTGTACCTGACCTGCGAGGGTTATCCGCTGACTGCTCGTGTATCTCCTCGTTCCACCGCTCGTCCCCAGGACGAGATCGATATTGCCATCGATCCGAACCGGATTCACCTGTTCGACAAGGAAACCGAGAACACCATTATGAACTGATCCTCCCAGAGGATGCGCACCCCCGGTATTTCCGGGGGTGTTTTTGTTTATTGCCTGCTGTGGGTTTCTTTTGTGTTGTTTCATTTGTTGAACCGAGCCATTTACGCAGTACGGGTTTACCTTTGTGACCATTTGCTTGCGGATTGTCTTTTATGGTCTGCGTGCTCCATTTACGCAGGAGCGTTCTACCGGATGCTTGGGGAGATGCGTGTGACTCTATTTGATGAACCGTATGGGTCACGCATGACCCATCTACCTTTCAGTGACCATCTTTTCAGGGCTTGTCCTTTATACTCTGCGTGCTAGGGTCACGCAGTACGGGTTTACCGGATG
>NZ_FR894856.1:0-4793 GCF_000434255.1 Ruminococcus sp. CAG:379
TTGTAAATAGAAAGCGGCTGTGCACATCATGAACACAACCGCTTTATGGCTTCTACTCTCACAAAAAATAATCTTATGCCGCTTTTTATTTCTTCACTTCAATGCTAAAGTTACCGTCCTTATCGATTTTCAGACTTAGTGTTTTTACATATCTGTCATAAAAGCTCTTTTTCTCACTGTCGGTTCCTTCGATTCTTGCCTCCAAATACAAGTGCTCCACCAGATCCCGACCGTTGATGTACAAAATATCCGGCAAATACTGTTCCAGGATACCAAGCAGCACGGCTCTTTTAAAGCCATCCACATTTCCGGAGCAGAAATCGTCAATGGAACAGTAGTAAATATCATGCTCCTCCAACGCATTTTTGATTGCACGGCCGCAATTTGCATACTCATACATCACCAGGAACTTCGCATTTGGCAGGGATGTAATCAACCCCCAGAAATCAGAATCACTGGATACAAGGATAAAGGAGTCGATTCCTTCCGCATAGTGATTCTGGCAAACACCTGCGGTCATGACGATATCCACCAGGCTCTTTCTCTCGGTTACACGATCTATGACAATATGCTCGACCGGAATCGTAATAAACTTCGTCAGCCACCGCCAGCCCACAGTTGTATGATGATCGTCATATAAATAAATTTTTTCTATTTTACTGAGCTCATCCTGATTGAGATTTTTCAGCGTGGCATACAGCTTATACACATCAGAATTTTCACAATCCACGGCAATGACCGTTCTCATGCTGCAACGCAGAAAATCATAAATGCTGTTTTTCGTTTCCGCATTTGCATCCTTGTACTTGCTTGGATCATCAAACGTATCATGATGCAAACCATAGATGATTTGTAAAAATTTTCTGTCAGAAAGCAGCATAGAACCGCAGTCATACGGTGTCCAATAAATGTACTGCTGAAAGGGGTAGCAGTTTTTGTTTGCCATGTATTTTTCAAATTCACGCTTCAGCGCAATGGAATTATGATAATGCGGAATTACAAAAAGCTCTCTGATATAGGTCCACTCGCACCAATCCGGGAACAATACAGCCACGGCATCAATGTATTTATTGATCAGATCATTGAGATCCAGCATGTATTTTTCAGACCGATAATTTGCCTTAATAATCGGAATGCCCCATGATTCCAACGTCGCAATGTTCTTATGGTCATACCACTCCAAGGATGTCAGATTTTTTAGATTGTATCGCATTTCATCATCGGTTTTCTTAAACGTACAGAAAAGCGTTGTACGCAATTTACAGAGATAGCGAATGATCGTGGCTGACTGGGATGCATAAAGGGATTGCAATAAATCCTGACTGGACTCCATAAAGCACTGCTCCAGGACGTTTTTTCGGACACCAATCAGATACGCAATGGTTGTCACAAGATCTTTCGTATCAACTGTCGTATTCTGCTTCATGCTTTACACCTCCGGTAAATCAAACTGGTTTTATATAATTGTATAGAACCAGTATATCAGATATCCGTTATGGATTCAATCAGATTTTGTGAATACAGGGTGGTTTCACACAATTTTCAGAGGCGGACACAAAAACCGAAGGCAGTCCCACACAAGCGTTGTGCGAAACTGCCCTCGTTTATAATTGATAATCCTTTTGCCTTATGTACAAGAAAACGCAATACGCTGATCCACCGGCAGCGTAGTCACCGACAGCCACATTTTCTCGTGCTCCAGGTTTTTGAATTGATTCGGGAGAAAATTCCTCTCATAGAGATTGTACGCAATCTTCACCGTCGTACTGGTATTGGTTCTGACGGCGCAGGCGTGAGCCTGGTCGTAGTCACCCTCAAAAAAGGGATTGATGCAGGCAGTGACCTCATTGTCGTAGTATGTGAACCAATTGCTTCCAAGGACAGGAAGCGCATAAAAGGTCAGTCCTTTTGGATAATCCCCCTCATTGGCAACCGTCAGGGTCAGCTCCAGGTACTTTTCCGACAGGAAATGAAAATCCTCCGGCTTCTTGCCCAACTCTTTCAGATAATCCTCTGCATCTATCATGCGGGCGGATTCCAGCGAAACAGAATAGCCGGGCTGTTCCAATGCATTATTCGAGATATTGTCACCAAAGGACACCATTTCGTGCATGCCGTATACCGCAGAGGGCCCCTCATAATGCACAGCAAAGGTACCACCGTTCACCTTATAATACCGCACACACCAAGCCACCAGGCAGACGATCAGAGTTGCTGCGATAATCGGCTTTTTCATTCGGCAGTTCCCTCCGCATCCATGTGCTTTTCATCTGTGATTCTGCCGTGCTCAATGGTGTAGATCGTGTCGCAAACACCCTCCAGGGTGACGTGGTCGTGACAGGTCATGATCACCAGCGCACCTCGCTCCCGTTCTTCGGCAATCAGTTTTTTTGTCAGCGCAACACCGTCTGAATCCAGGGCGTTTGTAGGCTCATCCAGAATCACAAGCTCCGGCGATTCCATGATAGCCGCCGCAATCCCAAGGCGCTGCTTCATACCCAGAGAATACTTGCGGTACTTCTTTTTGTCCTTCGGATCAAGACCCACCCGGGCAATCGCCTTTCTGACCGTTTCGTCCGTAATCTTTCCCTGAATGGACGCCAGCAGCTTCAGATTCTCAAACCCACTCATTCCGCCCAAAAAGGCAGGGCTTTCGATCAAAATTCCCATGCTCGGGGGAAAACTGATGTCCTTTCCAAGCACCTTTTCGTCAAATTGAATCTCTCCTTCGGTGGGAATGATCAAACCCGCTATAAGCCGCATGAGCATGGTTTTTCCGCAGCCATTATATCCGCAGAGTCCATACACAGTACCGCTGTGCAAGGTCAGATTCACCTGGTCTGCAACGAGATTCCCCTTGATTTTCTTCACAACATTTTTTACTGTGATTGTCATATGCCACCTCATTCCTTATTGGGCAAAATATCATATCGTTTGAAATACAATGCGCCAGCTATGATTACTGCTGCAATCAGTCCCAGGCAAATCCACATGCCGGTCATGGCAGGATACGCCTCCTCATAGAACCAATCGCTCCGGGTGGTCATAGCACAGCGGGAAAATGCTGCCGGTGTATCGTCCAGTACTCCAAACATCAGCACGCCGATGCTGATCAGATAGCTGTACATGGGTTTGCAAAACAGGCAGAGCAGCATCTGGAGCATATTCAGCGTACAGAGCACCAGCATAGGTGCCAGCAACAGCCAGACCCGCTGCAGCACAGTCAGATCCGGAGCGCCCTTGAACAAGTAAACAACGCTCCTGTCTGCGGTGATCGTCAGGATATCCGGCGTGTTCGTAAATGTAATATCATAGCCATTGAGTACGCTGAACAGCAGGGCTGTCAACAGGAACAGCACATAGAACCAGACCCCGGATGCAATGCACCAGACGCATTTGGCGCCCCACCATGCCCCTCGTTTCCGGGAGCGTGTCAGCACCTGAATGCCGAACTGGGTCAGATCATTGTGCATATAATCAAAATTGATGAAAACTGCAAAGACAAACAGCGCAATCCAGAAATAGGGCAGCGCAATCACCGTACTGGGATCCGGCGCCTTGGTGATGGGATCGCATCCGTGAAAAAGCTCTGCGATCAGATCCAAAAAGGTCGTGGGGCTTTTAATACCCCCGTATGCTTTAAACATGTTGAGATTGATGTCCGCAGACATACACTCAAACAGGCAAAGGATCGGCACCAATATGTACCGCTTGTTCCGGAGGATCCCCTCCCGGATATCACTTAAAATCAGCTTAAAGGCACTCATATTTTCTACCTCGCAGCACATAAATCAGTGTGGACACAACCACAATGAACCCGATGCTTGAAAAGACAGTGACCGGCAGGTTGGCAGCCAGGGGGGCGGCACACAGCTGCTCCGTCCAGACCAGTGCGATTGCCTTTCCGTTGATCGCAATTCGATACTTCTGCATTGCAAAGACAGCCAGAAGCTGCTGTGCCGTAAACACAAGAAAGGGCACCACACTGGAAACGATGTGATTTTTGATCAGCATGCCTGCTGCCGTACCCATGCTTGCCATGGCGCCGCCCCAGAGAAATGCCATACCGCACCACATCAGTACAAACAGATACGGGCTTTGATAAAAAGCCACAGAGCCAAATGTAAAGGGGCCCGCAGGTGATACCAGGTCATCGGGGATGGGCCAGAATGCCGGCGAAAAGGTGCCGAGCAGCATAAAATCCAGAACCAGCGCACCCACAAAGATCATGCCCCCACTGATGAACGAAACCAGGTATTTTGCGGTAAAATACCTCCTTCGCCCGATGCGGGTAACGGTTTGTGCAATGTACCCGGTACTCCGGTCGTAGCTGACGCTCCAGCTATAGGCAAAGGCAGTCAGAAGGGGCAGCACTATATGCAGGTAGGAACCTGCACCAATGGCCGGCTGGGTACCCAGCCATTTATTGAAAACACTGGTATATACGTCAACATCCTGCTGGTACAGCCGGAACCAGGCAAACACGTCTGCAATCACGATCAGTGCAGCAGCGACAGCGGAAAACAGCAGGGTCTTGCTGCGTATCATACGCTTCCATTCAAATACAAATATTCGCTTCATTCCACACCTCATTTCAAGTTCAGATCAACTGTTGTGCCAAGTGTGACGGGATATGCTGTTACAAACTGCACATGCTTCAGTGCCGTATCCTTATCCGATGCAATCTCTGACCAGCGAACCAGGTACGACACCTCAAATTCGGTGGTTTCCCCCGGCTCCAGGTGAAACGCAAAGTAGTTTCCGCTGCATGCATCGTGTTTACTGAAATAAAA
>NZ_FR894857.1:0-604 GCF_000434255.1 Ruminococcus sp. CAG:379
CCAGCTGCCGCAGATCCTCGATGGAGTAGATGTCGTGGTGGGGCGCCGGAGAAATGGCGTCGCTGCCCACGGGCACCATACGGGTCTTTGCCACATCCCCCACGATCTTTGCGCCGGGCAGGTGTCCCCCGATGCCGGGCTTTGCACCCTGTCCCATCTTGATCTCGATGGCAGCGCCGCTTTCCAGATAGCCCTTGTGGACGCCGAATCTGCCGGATGCCACCTGCACGATGGTGTTTGCCCCGTACTTGACGAAATCCTCGTGGAGTCCCCCCTCGCCGGTGTTGTACAGGATCCCCAGTTCCTGTGCCGCCCGGGCAAGGGATGCATGGGCGTTGTAGCTGATGGAGCCGTAGCTCATGGCGGAGAACATAATGGGCACGGACAGCTTGATCTGGGGGGACAGGTTATTCACCAGCTCCCCCTTTTCGTCCCGCTGCACCCTGGAGGGCTTTGCCCCTAAGAACACCTTGGTTTCCATCGGCTCCCGGAGGGGATCGATGGGGGGATTGGTCACCTGGGAGGCGTTCAGCAGCAGCTTGTCGAAATACACCGGATAGGGCTCCGGATTGCCCATACTGGACAGGAGCACCCCGCCGGTATC
>NZ_FR894857.1:623-2832 GCF_000434255.1 Ruminococcus sp. CAG:379
CCCCCCGCCGGTATCGGCTTGCTTGTAGATCTCCTGGATGGTCTTGCCGCTCCAGTTGGCATTTTCCTTGAAGGTGTGATCGTTCTTGACGATCTTCAGCGCATGGGTGGGACACAGGGTCACACACCGGTGGCAGTTGACGCATTTTGTCTCGTCGGACAGCATTTTGTCCAGCTCCGCATTGTAGCTGTGCACCTCATTGGCGCACTGCCGCTCACAGACACGGCAGCCGATGCACCGATCCTGATTGCGGACTACTTCATAGTCCGGGTAAAGAAAATTGATAGCCATTACGCCTTACCTCCTTCCAGTGTAACCAGCACGCACTCTCCGCCCCTGGGAGACCATACCTTGTCCAGCTCCGGCTGGATGACCCGGATCGCCGACTCCTCGCTGGCAACGTAGAACATATCATCCTTTTCGCCCACTACCATGCTCCGGAGCTTCAGTCGGTCGTTCAGCGCCATCATGCCCCCGTTGAAGCCCACCAGAATGGAGAAGGGGCCGGTAATCAGCTGGGATGCGAACACATTCCGCAGGTACTCGTGCTTTGCCCGCTCCTGCTCCGGCATGCCCGCAATGGTCTGCCAGAAGGGAGCAGCGATGACGGAACAGATCTCCTGCCAGTTCAGCCCCTGCTTCCGGTGCAGGTAGTCGATGATATAGGCAATGACCTCCGTATCCGTCTGGAGAGTACATTTGTAGCCGTACATTTCAATGGCACGGCGGTTTGCGTCATAGGAGGAAATCTCCCCGTTGTGGACAACCGTGTAATCCAGCAGGGCGAAGGGATGTGCGCCCCCCCACCAGCCCGGGGTATTGGTGGGATATCTGCCGTGGGCGGTGAAGCAGTAGCCGGCGTATTCGTCCAGCCGGTAGAACCTGCCCACATCCTCCGGGAAGCCCACTGCCTTGAATACGCCCATGTTCTTGCCGCTGGAGAAAACGTAGCTGCCCTTGATCCGGGTGTTGATGTGGAACACGCACTTTGCCACGAATTCCCGTTCATCCAGCTGACTCTCCGCCAGCTTGGTGGGCAGGGGGGTCACGAAGTACCGCCAGATCAGAGGCACGTCCGTGATCTGGGGCATTTTCCGGGTGGGAATCTTGGACAGGTTGATGATGTCAAAGTGACGCTCCAGGAACCGCTCGCACTCCTGCTTGGTGGAGCTGTCATCATAGAAAATGTGGAATGCGTAATACTCCTTGTATTCCGGATAGATGCCGTAGGCAGCAAAGCCGCCCCCCAGACCGTTGGAGCGGTCATGCATCACTTCAATGGAACGGATGATCTGCTCGCCGTTCATCCGTTTGCCTGATTTTGAAAACATGCCGGATACCGCACAGCCGGACGGGATCCGGACCTCTCCTTCTCTTGGTAAACTCATAGCCGTAACCTCCTTATTGATGCCTGCGCCAGCCGCTCTCCTTCTACGTCCGTGCAGGGATAAGGCAACACCGCACAAAGCCCGCCTGTCGGCTATGCGCAGCATCTGCTGACGAATTTTCCGTCATATCACACAAAAATTCCTTGAAATACGACAGTATTCCTGCGTCGTTTCTATGCAATCTGACGAAAAATCTGTTGGCACATCTACCACACATTCTTTGTGCGGTGTTGCCATAACAAAAAAGAGCTCATTGCACAGGACACACCGCCCGAGGGCAGTACGCATGCTGCGCAATGAACTCCTTTGTTCATGCCTCTATTATAAATCCACGAATCTGAAAATGTCAACACCGGAGCACAAATTTCTGCACGATTCGTAGAACTTCGACAAGGAAACCCGGCAAAAAACCGTGCATTTTAGTAATTTTCCATGAATTGAAAAAAAGGTGTTGACAATCCGGCTCCCGGATGCTATAATACAAGCATGAACAGCAAAGGCGCTGTGAACCGATAAGGGTTCGCAGTGCCTTTTTTTATTTGCTGTTCCATTCTTGATCACAGATATGATGCAGAAAGGAGGCGGACGGCGATGGATCAGACCGATATGCACAGCCTGTTCGGCAGCAAGGTATTCAATGACGCCGTGATGCTGGATCGGCTGCCCCGGGATGTTTACCGTGCCCTGCGCAAGACCATGGAAAAGGGCACCCACCTGGAGCTTGACATTGCCAACGTGGTGGCAAGCGCCATGAAGGACTGGGCGGTGGAACAGGGCGCAACCCATTTCACCCACTGGTTCCAGCCCATGACCGGGGTCAC
>NZ_FR894857.1:2839-3176 GCF_000434255.1 Ruminococcus sp. CAG:379
CATGACCGGGGTCACCGCCGAAAAGCACGACAGCTTCATTACCCCGGACGGCAGCGGTTCCGTCATTATGGAGTTTTCAGGAAGAGAACTGGTGCGGGGCGAGCCGGATGCCTCCTCCTTCCCCTCCGGCGGCCTGCGGGCAACCTTTGAAGCAAGGGGCTACACCGCCTGGGATCCCACCGCATACGCCTTTATCCGTGAGCATACCTTATATATCCCCACGGTGTTCTGCTCCTACGGGGGCGAGGCGCTGGACAAAAAGACTCCCCTGCTCCGTTCCATGGATGCCATCAACCGACAGGCACTGCGGGTGCTGCGGCTGTTCGGCAATACGAAC
>NZ_FR894857.1:3205-4777 GCF_000434255.1 Ruminococcus sp. CAG:379
GTCATCGCCACGGTGGGGCCGGAACAGGAATACTTCCTCATTGACCGGAAGCTGTACGAAAAGCGCCGGGATCTGAAATGCTGCGGCAGAACCCTGTTCGGAGCAAGACCCCCCAAGGGGCAGGAGCTTGCGGATCACTACTTCGGCTCCATCCCTCCACGGGTCAGCGCCTTTATGGCGCAGCTGGACCGGGAACTGTGGCAGCTGGGGGTGCTTGCAAAGACGGAGCACAATGAGGTCGCTCCCGCCCAGCATGAGCTTGCCCCCATTTACACCACCACCAATCTGGCATGCGACCACAACCAGCTGACCATGGAGCTGATGAAAACCGTTGCCGCACAGCATGGCATGGCGTGCCTGCTGCACGAAAAGCCCTTTGCCGGGGTGAACGGCTCCGGCAAGCACAATAACTGGTCGATATCCACGGATACGGGCATGAACCTCCTGGAGCCGGGCGGAACGCCCTACGAAAATGCCCAATTTCTCCTTTTCCTGTGCGCAGTGATCGAGGCTGTGGACGAGTACCAGGATCTGCTCCGGGTCTCGGTTGCCAGCGCCGGGAACGATCACCGGCTGGGTGCCAACGAAGCGCCCCCCGCAATCGTTTCCATGTTCCTGGGGGATGAACTGACGGATATCCTCCACGCCATCGAAAGCGGAACCCTTTATGTGGGCAAGGAACAGGTACAGATGGAGATCGGCGCCACGGTGCTGCCCCACTTCTTCCGGGATGCCACCGACCGGAACCGCACATCTCCCTTTGCCTTTACCGGCAATAAATTTGAATTCCGGATGCTTGGCTCCGCCCAGTCCATTGCCGGCCCCAACACGGTGCTGAACACCATTGTAGCAGACGTGCTTGGGAAGTATGCAGACAGGCTGGAGCACAGCGCACAGTTCCAGAAGGATCTGGACGAGCTGATCCGAACCGTGATCCACGATCACAAGCGGATCATCTTCAACGGCAACAACTACTCCCCCCAGTGGGTGGCAGAGGCGGAACAGCGTGGGCTGACCAATCTGCCCGGCACGCCGGAGGCGCTGCGGACTCTGATCGATCCGAAAAACATCGCCCTGTTTACCCGGCATGGGGTATTCACCGAAGCGGAGGTTCGCTCCCGGTACGCCATCCTGCTGGAGAATTACAGCAAGATCGGGCATATCGAAGCGCTGACCATGATCGACATGGTCAACCAGGAGATCATCCCGGCGGTCGTCACATACCAGAGTCAGCTGGCGCAGCTGGCTGCCAACAAGAAGCTGGCACAGTCGGAGGCGTCCACCGCCCTGGAGGACGGGCTTCTGAAAAAGCTCAGCCGCTTGAGCGAATGCCTGGTCAAGCGTACCCAGAGCCTGTCGGACTGCTTGATGGAAATCAAGCCCATCCAGGATCCCTACCAGCTGGCAAGCGCCTACCGGGAACGGATCTACCCCGCCATGACCGAGCTTCGGTGCGTGGCAGACAACCTGGAGCTGATCTGCGGCAGAGATCACTGGCCGCTCCCCTCCTACGGAGATATGCTTTTTTCGATTGAATAAAGGCAACACCGCACAAAGAATGTGTGGTAGATG
>NZ_FR894857.1:4784-7231 GCF_000434255.1 Ruminococcus sp. CAG:379
ACAAAGAATGTGTGGTAGATGCGCCAACAGATTTTGCGTCAGATTGCATAGAAACGACGCAGGAATACTGGCGTATTGCAAGGAGTTTCTGTGTGATATGACGGAAAATTCGTCAGCAGATGCTGCGCATAGCCGACAGGCGGGCTTTGTGCGGTGTTGCCTAAAATATCGGCACAATGGCGTGCATAACCTTACCACCTAAAACGGCGGGTGTTGAGGGTATGTACGCCTTTTTGTATTTGCGGAAAATCCGCAGCATCACAGGCTGGCTGCTTGCCGGGATACAAAAGCAGTGTTCTGCACCGGATGTGCAGAAAGAAGGGGGTTTCTATGAATGCTGAAGCAATCTTTGAAGCCGTGGACAAGGAATTATGGGGCGTTTGGTTTCTGATCGGCGCTGCGCTGGTATTCTTTATGCAGTGCGGCTTCGCCATGGTGGAAACCGGCTTCACCCGTGCGAAAAACGCGGGCAACATCATCATGAAGAATCTGATGGACTTCTGTATCGGTACCGTGGTGTTCATCCTCATCGGTTTTGGTTTATTCCTGGGGGAGGATATGGTAGGTCTGATCGGGAAGCCGGGTCTGGATATCTTCACCGCATACGAAAACTTTGACTACTCCAACTTTGTATTCAACCTGGTATTCTGCGCAACCGCCGCAACCATCGTTTCCGGCGCAATGGCAGAGCGTACCAAGTTCCTGTCCTACTGTGTATACTCCGGCGTGATCTCCGCTTTGATCTACCCGGTGGAAGCACACTGGATCTGGGGCGGCGGCTGGCTGGCTCAGCTGGGCTTCCACGATTTCGCCGGCTCCACTGCCATCCACATGGTAGGCGGTCTGTCCGCCCTGATCGGTGCCAAGATCCTCGGCCCGAGAATCGGCAAATTTGAAACCGACAAGGACGGCAAGGTCACAAAGGTCAACGCAATCCCCGGTCACTCCCTGACCCTGGGCGCTCTGGGCGTGTTCATCCTCTGGTTCGGCTGGTACGGCTTCAACGGCGCTGCTGCCAAGTCCATCGATCAGCTGGGCTCCGTATTTATGGCAACCACCATCGCACCTGCCATCGCAACCGTAACCTGCATGATCTTTACATGGCTCAAGTACGGCAAGCCGGATGTTTCCATGTGTCTGAACGCATCCCTGGCTGGTCTGGTAGGCGTAACTGCTCCCTGCGACGTGGTGGACTGCCTGGGCGCATCCATCATCGGTATCGTTTCCGGTCTGCTGGTGGCATTCGGCGTATGGCTCCTGGACTACAAGCTCCACATCGATGACCCGGTAGGCGCCGTAGCAGTACACTTCTGCAACGGTATCTGGGGCACAGTGGCAGTTGGTCTGTTTGCAAATCCGAAGGTTCCGGGCTACTCCCTGGCAAACGCAGATGGCAAGCAGCTTGCAGGTGTATTCTACGGCGGCGGCTTTGAGCTGTTCGGCTATCAGCTGCTGGGTATGATCGCAGTTCTGGCATGGACAGGCGTGACCATCACACTGACCTTCTACGCCATCAAGAAGACCATCGGTCTGCGGGCAAGCCGTCACGAGGAGATCGTTGGTCTGGATAGCACAGAGCACGGTCTGGCATCCTCCTACGCTGACTTTATCCCCACAACACACATTGAAACTACCGCCTCCGGCAAGGAACAGGAAGTTGCCAACGTAATTCCGGCTGCTCCTGTTGAAAAGTCCGTACCGGTAGAGCATAAGAAGTCCGTCAGCATCGCATCCGATGCAGGCGTAAAGATGACCAAGGTAGATATCATCACCAACATCGAGCGGTTCGACGCCCTCAAGAACGCATTGTACGGCATCGGCATCACTGGTATGACCGTCACCAACGCAATGGGCTGCGGCATGCAGAAGGGCGCAGCGGAGTATTACCGTGGCGTTCCCGTAGAAGCAAGACTGCTGCCCAAGGTTAAGGTGGAAGTGGTCGTATGCAAGGTCCCGGTTGAGACAGTGGTTGAAACCGTAAAGCACGCATTGTACACCGGCAAGATCGGTGACGGCAAGATCTTCGTTTACGACGTAGAGAATGTACTCAAGGTCAGAACCGGTGAATCCGGCTACGATGCATTGCAGGATGACTAAAGGCGCATCCTGGCCGCACAGTGCGGTATGAATTTGCTGCCCCTTCTATCTCACAGAACGTCTGCACCCTCCGGGGTGTGGGCGTTCTTTTTTGATGCGCTTGCGTGACCTTTCCCTTTTCTTCGTTCTCTGATGCTCTGCGTGCTCCACTCACGCAGTACGGGTTTACCGCCGTGCGAGCGACAACCGTACTCTCTTTTCCACAACCCTCCCCACTCTTGTGGAAAACGGACGTGCTGAACCGTTCTCACGATTTCAGCCGCCAAATCTCATTCCTTAGCGTTTTGTGCAGCATCATAAGAACGTGTAACCTATGGGTGTATGCTAAAGGGGGATGGGGAAGGAGGAAA
>NZ_FR894858.1:0-27336 GCF_000434255.1 Ruminococcus sp. CAG:379
CCGCTTGAAGCAGCTTATCTAGCATATCACATTTCCTTCGGTTTGTCAAGCACTTTTTCAAAATTTCTTTTTCCCTTGTCGGTCTGAGTCGTTTTTCCGGCTCTCTTGGCGACTTATTTATTCTACCACACTTGCCTCCCTTTGTCAACGCGAAATGTTACACAATATGTGTAAACAGTCTTCTTGAATAATTATACACCGTGTCGTATACTATATAAATATGCAAACAGACGCTGAACCCTGTCGAATCCCTTTTTCCGCCCCTCCTCCTCATTATTTTTTCAAAATCCCCTTTTCATTTTCGTTTGTTTGTGCTATAATATATAGGAAACGGTGCCGCATGTGAATCGGCTGTGATTTTCAGTTATTCAGGAGGTATGCATAATGAATACGATGGAAAAGGATTTATATCACCTTTGGTGTGAGAAGGCCGTAGATGATGCGGATCTTCAGATAGAGCTCAAACAGATTGCAGACGACGCAGATGCCATCCAGGATCGCTTTTATCGGGATCTGGCCTTCGGCACCGGCGGTCTGCGGGGTGTAATCGGTGCGGGCTGCAACCGGCTGAACATTTACACCATCCGCCGGGCAACTCAGGGACTTGCGGATTATGTAAACGCAGATTTTCAGAACCCCTCCGTTGCCATTGCCTACGACAGTCGGATCAAGTCCACTGTCTTTGCCCAGACGGCAGCAGCTGTCCTGGCTGCAAACGGCATTCACGTCCACATTTACAAGGAACTGATGCCCACGCCTATGCTGTCTTTTGCAGTACGTCAGCTGCACTGCGATGCGGGCGTCGTTATCACTGCCAGCCACAACCCCTCCAAATACAATGGATATAAAGTATACGGTAGCGATGGCTGCCAGCTGACTCTGGATGCTGCACAGAGAGTCACCGACTATATCGAAGCCCACCAGATGTTTGACGATGTAAAGACCATCACCTTTGAAGAAGGTCTCGCCAACGGCATGATCTCCTACATTGAGCAGGATGTACTGGATGCATATTTTGAAAATGTCCTCAAACAGGGCATTCACACGGATCTTTGCGCATCCAGCGGTCTGAAGTTGGTTTATACGCCTCTGAACGGCACCGGCAACAAGCCCGTCCGCACCATTCTCAAGAAGATCGGCATTACCGACGTGACCGTTGTTCCAGAACAGGAAAACCCGGACGGCCATTTCACCACCTGCCCCTTCCCGAACCCGGAAATCCGGGAGGCTCTGGCACTGGGTCTGAAGCTTTGCGAAACCTGCAAGCCGGATCTCCTGCTGGCAACGGATCCGGATGCTGACCGTGTGGGCATCGCTGTACCGGACGGAAACGGCGGTTACGCTTTGATTTCCGGCAACGAAATGGGCGCTATGCTCTTTGAGTACATCTGCGCATCCCGCACCCAGATGGGCACGATGCCGAAAAACCCGGTAGTTGTCAAGACCATCGTAACCACTGACCTGGTTCGTGCCATTGCCAAGGAATACGGAGTTGAGGTCATCGAGGTTCTCACCGGCTTCAAGTTCATCGGCGAACAGATCGGCTTTTTGGAAAAGAAGGGTGAGGAATCCCGTTATGTATTTGGCTTTGAGGAAAGCTATGGCTATCTGGCCGGAACCTATGTACGGGATAAGGATGCCGTGGTTGCCTCCATGCTGATCGTGGAAATGGCTGCATACTACCGGACAAAGGGTATAACCATGATCCAGGCCCGGGATGCCCTGTACGAAAAATACGGCATGTTCCTGCACAGCCAGCAGAGCTTCCAGTTTGAAGGCGAAAGCGGCACGCTGAAAATGCAGCAGATCATGGATCAACTGCGGAATGATCCCCCCAAGACCATCGGCGGACTGCCTGTTACCAACATTGCAGACTACGAACAGAGCATCTCCACCTGTGTGGAAACCGGTGCTGTAACCAATCTGACTCTGCCCAAATCCAATGTACTGGCATTCACTCTGACAGACGGTGCCAGCGTTGTAATCCGCCCCTCCGGTACAGAGCCCAAGATCAAGGCATACTACACCACCACCGGTAAAGACCGGGCAAGCGCTGCTGCACTGGAGGCAAAGCTCCAGGAGGATTTCTCCGGACTTTTGAAATAAAATTTCAAAAAAGACTTGCATTTTGCCCGAAGCTGTGTTATAATATTATGGTTAAATGCAACTTCCATGGCACTACTGTCTAAGTGAACTGATGGGCTGTCATGTTTGCAACTATGAATAAAGAGGTGACAATCATGAAAGAAGGCATTCATCCGAAGTTCGAGGAGTGCACCATTACCTGCCACTGCGGCAACGTAATGAAGACTCGTTCCACTGTAGGTGATATCAAGGTCGAAATCTGCTCCAAGTGCCACCCGTTCTTCACCGGCAAGCAGAAGCTCGTTGATACCGGCGGACGTGTTGACCGCTTCAAGAAGCGTTTCAACCTGGATAAGTAAGCGGAAGGACGACTGCGGTCGTCCTTTTTCTTTTGCAGAAAGGATCGCCTCATGAAATACAAAACCATCGCTGCCCCCTGTACCCGGACGCTGATCGAAAAGCGCTCCGAATTCATCGCAGCCGTTACGCCGGTGCAAACCGCAGAACAGGCAATCGCCTGCATCCAGGATGCCCATGCAGCCTACCGGAAAGCCCGGCATCATGTGTACGCCTATGTGCTGCGGGATCAGAACATCAGCCGCTACTCCGATGATGGAGAGCCCCAGGGCACCGCCGGACTGCCGGTGCTGGATGTGATCCACAAGCAGGGTCTGACGGATGTGTGCTGCGTGGTCAGCCGGATCTTCGGCGGTGTGCTGCTGGGTGCCAACGGCTTGGTGCGGGCATATGGTCAAGCCTGTGCCCAGGCGCTCCGGGATGCGCAGACTATGGAAATGTGCGCCTGCCGTTCCATAACCATCCAGTGCGACTACACCTTCTACGGCAGGCTCCAGTTCGCCCTGGCATCCGACCCGGTTATCACCACTGATACCCAGTTCACCGATGCAGTCACCGTCACCCTCCTGGTGCTGGAAGAACAGGCACAGTCCCTCTGTGACCGTCTGATTGACCTGGCCAACGGTACCATCACTGTCTCTCTGGAGGATGCGGGTTACCGGGACTTTTCTTCCGTGTTGCCCTAAAAGAAATCCCGGTCGGAAAAAGGGAAAAATGAATTTATAAAGTATATATATAGTGAAGATAAAATGCCCTGGACTGGAGGGATACCATGACCATTCGTGAACAGACGGAAATTCTGGAGCTTGGCACGCTAAGCCCCTACGCATGCACCTGCGTGGGAAACGCCAAACGCAGCCGCCCGGAGCCAAAATGCCCCTACCGGACGGAATTTCAGCGTGACCGGGATCGGATCCTCCACTGTAACGCCTTCCGGCGACTCAAGCGAAAAACACAGGTGTTTCTCTCCCCGGTGGGGGATCATTACCGAACCCGGCTGACCCACACCCTGGAGGTCGCTCAGATTGCCCGCACCATTGCCAGAGCGCTTCGCCTGAATGAGGATCTGACGGAAGCCATTGCCCTGGGACATGACCTGGGGCATTCCCCCTTCGGTCATTCCGGAGAAGCCATTCTGGATGAGATCTGCCCCTATGGCTTCAAGCATTACCTGCAAAGCGTCCGGGTGGTGCATTACCTGGAAAAGAAGGGACAGGGACTGAATCTGACCTTTGAGGTCAAAAACGGCATCGCATGTCACACCAATAAAATTGCCGCCACCCGTGAGGGCAACATTGTCCGGCTGTCAGATAAAATCGCCTACATCAATCACGACATTGAAGACGCCACCCGGGCAGGGATCCTGACACCGGCGGATCTGCCCAGTCACCTGACCGCCGTGCTGGGAACGGACAAATCCCAGCGGATCACCACCATGGTAGCATCCGTCATTGAAAACGGTCCGGATGAGATCCGCATGACCAAACCCATCAAAGCCGCCCACGATGCGCTTCGCACCTTTCTGTTTTCCAACGTATACACCAATCCGGTGGCAAAGGCGGAGGAGGAAAAGGCAAAGGGGCTGGTGGAAAAGCTCTACGGCTATTTCATCAAGCACCCGGAAAAAATGCCGGATGAATACAAGCAGATCCTCCGGCGGTTTGATCTACACCGGGCGGTTTGCGACTATATTTCCGGCATGACGGATGGATACGCTGTGGATCTATACCAGCAGATCTTCATCCCACAGTCCTGGGGAAGCAGGTGAGCCTATGCCGTTGCCGGACGAATTTATCTACCAGCTGAAGCTGGCAAACCCCATTGACACCACCATGGGTCGCTACGTGCATCTGATTCGCAGCGGCAGCAACTATAAATGCCTTTGCCCCTTTCACTCGGAGAAAACCCCGTCCTGCACAGTATACACCGGTACTCAGAGCTTTTACTGCTTTGGATGCGGTGCCGGCGGAGATGTCATCACCTTCACCAAGCAGATCGAAAACCTGGACACCTACGAAGCCATCAAGCTGCTGGCGGAACGGGGCGGACTGGAAATGCCGGAAAACGACCTGAACAAGGACGGGGCGAAGCTGAAACTGCGAATCCTGGAAATGAACCGGGAAGCCGCCAACTTCTTTTACCGGAATCTGCTCCAGGGGCAGGACAAGCGTGGGTTGCAATACGCCGTCCAGCGTGGACTGACCCCCAAGGCCATCAAGAAATATGCCATTGGCTATGCCCCTGCCGCATGGGACGGACTGATGAAGCATCTGGAAGGTCTGGGCTTTACCCGGGAGGAGATGCTCTCCGCCGGACTGATCCGGCAAAACGCCCGGGGCTGCTTCGACTTTTTCCGGGAGCGTGTCATGTTCCCCATCATCGACCTACGGGGCAATGTGATCGCCTTCGGCGGCAGACTCATCGAAGGGGAAGGCCCCAAATATCTGAATAGCGGCGACACCCCCGTGTTCAAAAAAAGCCGGAATCTGTTTTCCCTGAACTTTGCAAAGAATGCAAACGTGAAGCAGCTGATCCTGGCAGAGGGCTACATGGACGTAATCGCCATCAACCAGGCTGGCTTTGAGCAGGTGGTCGCCACCCTGGGCACGGCACTGACTGCGGAACAAGCCCGGATCATGGCGCAGTATGCCACAGAGGTGGTGCTGTGCTATGACAGCGATTCTGCCGGACAGAATGCCACCCACCGAGCAATCAATCTGCTCAGCGAGGCAGGGCTCCACACCCGGATCCTCAAGGTGCAGGACGCAAAGGATCCGGACGAGTACATCCGGAAATTCGGTGCCACCCGGTTTAAGCTGCTGCTGGATAACTCCGGCGGTGCCATCAACTTTGAGCTTGCCCGATGCCGGGAGGGACTGGATCTTGCCACAGAGCAGGGCAAATTCGACTTCCTCCGGCGAACGGTGCAGGTACTTGCCAGCATCCGGAACGAAATGGAACGGGAAGTATACCTGTCCAGAATCGCCAAGGAGGAGGAGATCAGCCCGGACGTGCTCCATGCCCAGGTCAAGGCACAGCTGCGTAAAAGCTACTACACCGAAAAAAAGCAGAGCTGGAACGCCATGATGGCAAAATCCTCCTTCCGGGATGAACTGAACCCGGAAGCCCCCCAGTACCAGCGGGAAGCCAAAGCAGAGGAGCAGATTCTGGCGTATCTGTTCCTGCATCCGGACTTGTTGCCGGAGGTGGAAAAGCGTTTAAAGCCGGAGCATTTCTTCACCAGTCTGCACCGGAAAATCTATGAGGTTTTCTGTGAACGCATGCCGGAAACAGACACCTTTTCCGTTTCCATATTCCGGGACGCATGCTCGGATGCGGAAATGGGCAGAATAACAGGAATCATGGCACGCAATGCGGAGGTGGCTCTGACGGCGGATACTTTGAACGACTGCATCCGTCTGCTGCTCCAGGCAAAGGAACACGAAAAAATCAATGCAGATCAACTTTCTGACGATGATCTGCTTTCCATAGTCAATCAAGCCAGAAACAAAAACTAGGAGGACTCATTATGGCAGAAAAAAATGAAAGCATCGATGCGCTGATCGAACGTGCAAAGGCAAGCGGCAAGCTGTCTACACGGGAGCTGAACGACGCATTCGAGCGTTTTGATCTGGATGCGGAGCAGATCGATAGCTTCTACGAAACCTGCATCAACAACAACATCGAGATCGTAGAGGATTTCATGCCGGATACAGATTTGAAGCTGGGGCTGGATTCGGATCTGAGCGATGACCTGGAGATGGCACTTTCCACGGAGGGCATCGCCATTGACGATCCGGTGAAGATCTACTTAAAGGAAATCGGCCGGGTGCCCCTGCTGTCAGCCGAGGAGGAAATCGAGCTGGCACAGCGCATGTCCAAGGGGGACTCCTATGCAAAGAAGCGCCTGTCCGAAGCCAATTTGCGTCTGGTTGTCAGCATTGCAAAGAAGTATGTGGGCAGAGGCATGCAGTTTCTGGATCTGATCCAGGAAGGCAACCTGGGTCTAATCAAGGCTGTTGATAAATTTGACTATACCAAGGGATTTAAGTTCTCCACCTACGCAACATGGTGGATCCGTCAAGCTATTACCCGTGCCATTGCGGATCAGGCACGAACCATCCGTATTCCGGTGCACATGGTGGAAACCATCACCAAGGTCAAAAAGATCATCAGTCAGCTGCTACATGAAACCGGTCACGAGCCTACAGCGGATGAGATTGCAGAGCGGCTGGAAATGCCCGTTGAGAAGGTGCGGGAGATCATGCGGATCGCCCAGGATCCCGTATCCCTGGAAACCCCCATTGGCGAGGAGGAGGACAGCCATCTGGGGGATTTCATCCCGGACGATGACGCACCTGCACCGGCGGAGGCCGCCTCTCTGATCCTGCTGAAGGAGCAGCTCAATGAGGTGCTTTCCACCCTGACCGAGCGGGAGGCAAAGGTGCTGAAGCTCCGGTTCGGTCTGGAGGACGGACGCTCCCGAACCCTGGAAGAAGTGGGACGAGAATTTGAAGTCACCAGAGAGCGGATCCGTCAGATCGAAGCAAAGGCACTGCGGAAGCTGCGTCACCCCAGCCGCAGCAAAAAGGTCAAGGATTTTCTGGATTAACACAAAAGCAGCCCCGGCAGACTGTAAAGTCTCCGGGGCTGTTGCTTTTTATTTTTCCCATAAACCGCAGTAGATCCGGATCACATCCGCCTTCGTCACCGGCTTCATGGTGTTCGCCGGACTGCCGCTGGCAATGGCGTCCTCCGCCATTTCACTGCGTGCAGTCAGATCCGAACCGTTGCTGTATGCTGTCGGAAGATACCGGAAAATCCGCTTCACCGCCGCCAACGCCACTGTATCCGTCAAGGGTTGTCGCTTCCGGGAGGTGTAGGACTCAATGGCATGGGTCAGCGCATCCACGCCGTTGGCAGCATCCCACGGGCTTTGTGCGGAACTACCTAAAACAAAAACAGGAGCAGCGGCATTCATCTTTGAGCGCCGTTGCTCCTGTTTGGTTTTTACTATGGCTTTATTATAGCAAAGGGCGTTTCTGCTGTCAACACACTCGCAGAATTTTAGATTTTCTATGCAACTTCCTTAAAATCTATGGAACTCCATTGTACACTTTACTACTCTCTGTGCTTTCGCCCAATCAAATTCTTGTGCTGCAAAAGAAATGCTGTGTGCCAGAGCACAAAAACAGTCCGTTTTTTCAGAAAAAAGCTCCGTTCCGCATAAACCATGCAGAACGGAGCTTTTCGACTGATGTCTTACTTATTCCGGGGCAGAACATGTACCAGACCCTTGGCAATGGCTGTGCCAAGCACCAGGCAAACCCCCGCTTCAATCAGCGCATTGCCGGTCACCAGCAGCCCGATGGCGCCTGCCACCGTATCCGTACCCAGTAAGGCGGTAATGCTGCTATAAAACAGCAGCAAAAACAGACCAACGAACCCGACCGTATTCAGCACTGCACCGCTGAGACATGAAACCGCAAAGGGCAGAATGCCGTTTTTGGTGGCTTTGCACATACCCTTGTAGATCAGCCCTGCCAGCAGTCCCATCAGCACACGGGGCACCATGCACAGCAGAAACGTGAACACCGGATTGATACTCATCATGGCTGTGCCAAAGGTGTCCAGACCGAAGCACTGAATAAAGCTGGTGATGCCGAACACAGCACCCAGCAGAGCACCTCCCCTGGGACCTGTGACCACGGCGCCGATGACTACCGGGATCATGATAAAGGTGATGGACACTGCCCCCACCTTCAGGTAGCCGATGGGTGTAAACGTCATCAGCACGATGACCGCCGCCAGCATCGCCAGCACTGTGAGCCGCTTCACGTCCAGCTTTTGTGCGCCGGAGTTCTTGATTGTTTCTTCCATTTCAAATTCCTCCTACTGCCGCCCCATCTGTATGGGTGCAGCGTATTATTCGGACTTGGAATTCAGTTTGTAGAGCATATACAACCCGTCGGACAGCAGATCCGTGTCCAGTACGATGCCCTCTGTTTTGCAATAGGGCAGAATCAGCTCCGCCATGCCGCCGGTGGCAACCACGGTTGCCTCCTGTCCCAGCACGCTGCGGTACCGTTCGATCATACCGTCCATCATGGAAGCATTGCCAAGGATCACACCGGAGCGCATCGAATCAATTGTATTCGTGCCGATGATCACATCGTGGAATGCATCCGGATCAATGTGGGGCAGTTGTGCAGTGGCTGTAGAAAGCGCATGCAGAGATACCTGCACGCCGGGGAAAATAGAGCCCCCCAGAAACGCACCGCTTGCATCCAGCGCAGAAATGGTTGTGGCAGTGCCCAGATCGAAAATGATACAGGGCATGGGATAGCGCCGCTTGGCAGCTACCGCACCGCAGACCAGATCCGCCCCTACTACGCCGGGATTGTCCAGCTTGATATTCAGACCGGTTTTGATGCCGGAGGAAACCACATAGACCCGACAGCTGCACACCCGGTCAATGGCACGGCGCAGCACGCCCACCAACTGGGGAACCACTGTCGAAAGAATCGCGCCCTCGAAGGATGCAGACTCGCAGCCGTACAGCCGGAACAGGTTCATCATATCCAATGCATACTCATCCTCCATTTTGGAAGCTTGTGTTGCCATACGGGATGTGAACAAACGCTGCTCCTGGTCGTACACGCTCAGTACAATATTGGTATTCCCTACATCAACAGTCAGTATCATAGCTTGGTTTCACCCTCCTGAATTTTCGTCCACCCTTAGTATACACACAAATGCTCCAAAAGTCAAGGTGATACCGCACAATCCCGCTATACCCGATCCATTTCTGTTTTCAGACGGCGAATGATCTTTTTTTCCAGCCGTGAGATATAAGACTGGGAGATGCCGATCTCGTCCGCCACCTCCTTCTGGGTCTTTTCCCGTCCCCCCAGCAATCCGAACCGCATCTGCATGATCCGCTTCTCCCGTGGCTCCAGACCATCCACTGCCTGTCGCAGCACGGACTTTTCCGCTTCTGCTTCAATGCCCCGGTTCACAATGTCCTCATCCGTGCCCAGCACATCTGACAGCAGTAGCTCGTTGCCGTCCCAGTCAATGTTCAGTGGCTCATCAATGGAGATCTCTGACCGGTACTGGGAGGTTTTTCGCAGAAACATCAAAATCTCATTTTCGATGCATCGGGAAGCATAAGTCGCCAGCTTGATATTTTTCTCCGGACAGAAGGTATTCACTGCCTTGATAAGTCCGATGGTGCCGATAGAAATCAGATCCTCGATGCCGATGCCGGTGGATTCAAATTTTTTTGCAATGTACACCACCAGCCGCAGATTATGCACGATCAGCGTCTGTCTTGCGGATTCCGCATCCCCCGTCCCGAGCCGTGCAAAAGCTTCCGCCTCCGCTTCCTTGCTCAGGGGCGGCGGCAGAGTATCCGAGCCGTTGATATAATACACGCCGCCCCGCCCTGTCAGCCATTGTACAAGTCGCCTGTAAAGATTCCCGATCATACCGTTCCCTCCCATATCAATCAGCGCACCCGGCGCTGTCAGATCAGCAATTTCGGATTGAAAATGGCGCCATCCTGCTCCTGCTGGATGCCGATCAAAGCATCCACCGGCTTGCGCACACCGGAGCACGCCTCACAGATCAGCACCTCGTCCGGCGCAAACACCGGCACTACGCCACTGCCCGTGACCGTAGCACAAGGGATCAGCCGCATGCCCTTGCAGTGCATTGCCATGGCGGCATAAGCCGCCGGATCCATCAAGTTTCCCTCTAGCTGCACCAGCTGTTCCAGTTCAGCACCCCCGCAAAGGATCACTGGCTTGCCGGAAAACCGATCCATCAGCAGATTCCCCGAATCCGCCAGTGCCTCCATGCCAATGACCCGTGGACCGTATCGAACCACCACCCGGTAGTGTCCCTGGGTCATTGTGCTGCGATCCACCAGGAACCGGATGCCACAGGTCAAAGCATATGCCGCCACCGTACAGATCAGCAGACAGGCAGGGGAAAAATCCAGGTACAGGCTTGCATTGTTAAACGCCATTCCCACTGGCCGCCGCCAAAGGGATACCGCCAGCATCGCCCCTCCGAACCCCATGCTCACCACAAAAAAGCACACCACATCCCGCAGCCGCATGCGCCTCCCGAAGCAGATCCACACCACCGGCACCCCCATAGCAAACCGCAGCAGGGTACACAACGCCCAGTGCATGGGGGGCAGGAAAATGGTCAATGCGCAAAGGCTGCCCACTGCCGCTGCTGCAATACACCGCTTCCGCCCACAGGGCAGGTGCATCAGCCTGCCGGTTGCCAGAAGCAAAAAGTAGTTCACATACAGATTCAGGATCAGCAGCACATCCACATATATGTACATTACCATCACCAGTTTCATTATACCCGTTGTCCCGGGCAAAACATGTCGATTGGGGTGCAGGGCAAAAAAATTCGGCACACTGCAAAAGCAGCATGCCGAGGAAGGACTGATTTGGGAACACCGCACATAGCTCGTGCGGCAGGCATTGCCTTAGGTTTTGTCGGAGATGAATGCCAGAAACGCCTTGTACGCCATATACACGTCGATCTTTGCAACCACTTCCATGGGTGCGTGCATGGACATGACCGGAACCCCCACATCAATGGTGTCCACATCCATGTTGGCAATATACAGCGCAACGGTTCCGCCGCCGCCCATGTCCACCTTGCCAAGCTCTCCGGTCTGCCAGATGATCTGGTTCTCGTCCATCAGATTCCGGATGGTAGCCACAAATTCCGCAGAAGCGTCCGACGTACCGGATTTGCCCCGGGCGCCGGTGAACTTGGTCACCACAACGCCGTAGTTCAGGAATGCAGCATTCCGGGGATCCAGCACATCCGGGAAGGTGGGATCAAAGGCTGCGTTTACATCCGCCGACAGACACCGGGAATGGGACAGCACCGTCCGTGCCTCCTGGCCGAAGGCTGCTGCCAGATCTGCAATGAAGTATTGCAGATAGGAGGAGCAAAGCCCCGTGTTGCCGTCACTGCCGGTTTCCTCCTTATCCGTCAGCACCAGCACAGAAGTATACCTGGGATCCTTACAGTCCGCTGTTGCCATCAGTGCGGTATAGGCGCACACCCGGTCATCATGACCGTAGGAGCCGATCATGCTCCGGTCAAAGCCCACATCCCGTGCCTTGCTCACTGGCACAGCCTCCAGCTCTGCGGACAGAAAATCCGCTTCGGTGATGCCATACTTCTCATGCAGAATATGGAGAATATTCAGCTTGACTGCACTGCTTTCCTCCCCATCCAGGAAGGGACGAGAGCCTACCAACAGATTCAGCTCCTCCCCCTTGACGCCCTGCGCCAGAGGCCGCTTCATCTGCTCCGTGGCCAGGTGGGGCAACAGATCGCTGACGCAGAATACCGGATCCTGCTCATCCTCTCCGATGTTCACAGTGTTTTTGGTGCCGTCCACCTTGACGATTACCCCATGCAGCGCCATGGGAATGGTGGTCCACTGATATTTCTTGATGCCGCCGTAATAATGGGTCTTGAACAGAGCCAGCTCGTGATCCTCATACAGAGGCACCTGCTTCAGATCCAGCCGGGGGGAGTCAATGTGGGCTGCACAGATCCGCACACCCTTGGCAATGTCCTCTGTTCCGATGATCGCAGCCAGCACTGCCTTGTCCCGGTTGTTCCGGTAGATCTTGTCCCCTGCCTTCAGCTTCATGCCGGCATGATACTCGGTAAAGCCGTGCTTTTCCAGCAGAGCAATGGCATAAGCATTTGCCTCACGCTCCGTCTTGGCAGCGTCCAGAAACGCCTTGTACTTTTCCGAGAACTTATCGCACTTTTTCAGCTCGCTTTCGCTCATGCGCTTGCAGCCATGCTCCTTCTGATAAAAAAGTGCCTTTTTCAGTTCCTTTGCGGCATTCTTGCCGCCCTTTTCCTGCTTGTCCTTTGACATATTGCATTCTCCTTTTTGCACACCGAAATAGGCTCCGGTTTATTTGGCGTTATGATAATTAGTATGATAATAATCCCAGATTTTATCCGAGACTTCTTTGGCTACGTCGCTGAGATTCTTCAGATTCTTGTTGTTCTTGATGATAAAGTCGGAATGCTGCTTAAAAAAGTTTTCTGTATGCTGTGCCCGCATCCGGCTGTATGCCTGTTCCTCCGTCAGCCCGTCCCGCTGCATGATCCGCTCCAACCGGTTAGACTCCTTTGCCACCACGGAGATAATCAGCTCACAAAAATCATCCGCCCGGCTCTCAAACAGGGTGGGTGCATCCAGCAGGATCAGCTTATGTCCGGTAATGGAGGATAAGCGGATCTGTTTCAAAATTTCGCCCGTAATGTAAGGGTAAGAAATGCTGTTGAGCAGCTCGAGCTTTTTGCTGTCGGTAAAGACGATCTGGGCGAGCTTCTGCCGGTTCAGTTCCCCATCGGGAAGCAGAATATCCTCCTGGAAGCAATCCGTCAGCTCCTGCAGACAGCGGCTGCCCTTTTCCATCACCTGACGGGCAATGGCATCCGCATTGATCACGCTAAAGCCGCTGCGTTCAAAGACCTTGCACACGGTGGTTTTCCCCGCCCCGGTCTGACCGGTCAGCCCCACTACCATCACGCCTTCCAGACTGTTCAACCTCATTCCCCCCTTTCGTTTTGATACTGCCGCCGTATCAGATACGGGGCGAGAGATGCACGATATCAAATCCTGCTGCCCGGATCAGGCGGTTGTACACTGCCAGTCCGACTCCATCCTTCTGCGGCATCCGCACATACACAGTCTTTGCGCCGATCTGATCCAGTTCCCGCAGACGGGCAAACAACTGCCGGCCCTGCTCGATCGATGTGCCGCCGTAGGTCATATGGGGATAAGGGAACTGCTCCGCATCCCCGTCAAAAATCAATGCATACACCCCGTCCGCCTGCTGCAGGGCAAGAAACTGCCGGAACAGCTCTGGGGAACCCTCCACCAGGGTCACCGCCGCATTGGGCGCATAGTGCTTGTACTTCATACCGGGAGAAGCCACCTTCTCACTGGCGGAAACCTGCCGGAAGATCGCCGGATCAATGACCACATTGGGCACATGCTCCAACAGCATTTCCTTGGTCACAAAGCCCGGCCGGAGGATCCGCACTGTCCGGTCATCGTCAAAGGTGACCACCGTGGACTCCAGTCCGCAGCTGCATGCGCCACCGTCCAGGATCGCCGGGATCCGTCCCTGCATGTCCGCCAGCACATGCTGTGCAGTGGTGGGACTGGGGTAGCCGGATCGGTTCGCAGAGGGGGCGGCAATGGGCACCCCGGCTGTGCGGATCAGCGCCTGCGCCACCGGGTGGGAGGGCATCCGCACCCCAACCGTATCCAGCCCCCCGGAGGTTTCCATGGGAATCCGCTCCGATTTCGGCATGATCATGGTCAAGGGCCCCGGCCAGAAGGCATCCGCCAAAGATGCCACCAGTTCCGGCACCCGGCTGACTGCCTGTTCCAGTTCCTCCATACTGCTGATGTGGACGATCAGAGGGTTGTCCATGGGTCTGCCCTTGGCAGCAAACACCTTCGCCACCGCATCCCGGTTGGTGGCGTCCGCCGCAAGTCCATATACTGTTTCCGTGGGCATGCCCACGACCTGTCCTTCCCGGATCAGCCCCGCTGCTTTCTGTAAGCCGGCTTCATCCGGGGTCAAAAGTTCTGTTTCCATCCTTTGCAATGCTCTCTTTCCTATGCTTCTCCCTCAGCCTGCTGCATGGCAAGCTTGGCAGCCTGATCCGCCGTTGCCAGTGCATCCAGCACCTCATCCAGGTTGCCGTTCATCACATCCTCCAGCCGGTAAATGGTCAGCCCGATCCGATGATCCGTCAGCCGCCCCTGGGGGAAATTGTAAGTGCGGATCCGCTCGGAGCGATCCCCCGTACCTACCTGCATCCGGCGCTGGGAAGCGATCTTGTCCTGCTGCTCCTGCTGCATTCTCTCGTACAGCCGGGAGCGCAGGATCATCATCGCCCGGTCTTTGTTTTTAAACTGACTCCGCTCATCCTGGCACTCCACCACAAGCCCCGTGGGCAAATGGGTGATCCGCACCGCTGACTCTGTTTTATTGATATGCTGTCCACCGGCGCCGCTAGAACGAAATACGTCAATTTTTAAATCTGTAGGATTGATGGCAAGCTCCACCTCGTCCGCCTCCACCAACACCGCCACCGTCACCGTAGAGGTATGGATCCGGCCCTGGGACTCGGTTTCCGGCACACGCTGCACCCGGTGTACACCGCTTTCATACTTGAGCCGGGAATAAGCACCCTCACCGGTGATGGAAAAGCTGATCTCCTTGAAGCCTCCAAGCTCCGTAGGATTGGCACTGAGCACCTCCTGCTTCCAGCCCCTGGATTCCGCATACATGGTATACATCCGATACAGGGAATTGGCAAACAGCGCAGCCTCCTCTCCCCCGGCGCCGCCCCGGATCTCGATGATGACATTCCGGTCGTCGTTTGGATCCTTGGGCAGCAACAGGATCTTCAGCTGTTCTGCATACGCTGCCAGCTTTTCCTTTTCCGTTTCATATTCCGCCTGTGCCATTTCCCGCAGCTCCGGATCCTCCGACCCGGCATCCAGCAGTTCTCTTGCCTCCTGCATGGACTGGGCACTGCGCTTGTATGCCCGGTATTTCTGCACGATGGGTTCCAGGTTCTTATATTCCTTCATCAGTTGTGTGTACACAGCAATATCCGTGGTCACTGCCGGATCCGAGAGCCGCTGGCTGATTTCCTCAAACTTCTGCTCCATGATCTGTAGCTTTTCAAACATACGGGTTCACTTGCCGCCCGCAGCAGCGGGCTTCTCCTTTCATTCAGCGGCATGATCCTGCTCCGGACGAATCACCTGCCGGACGTGCCTTTCGATTTTGGATCGGGGGATCAGAAACTCCCTGCCGCAGGTTGTGCAGCGCAGCCGGAAATCCATCCCGGAACGGATCACGAAAAATACGTTTCCGCCGCAGGGGTGGGGCTTTTTCATCACCAGCTGATCCTTTGGGCGAATATCCATCTTTCTGCACCTCCATCCGGATACGCTTCAGAACTGGCTCTGCCGTCCTGCATACTCAATATTTATTATACCCCATTCTCACGAAAAAGGCAATATTTTCAACGAATTTTTCGGCTGTGATTTTCAACAATATCTTTATCACGAATTTGTAAAAACCGCACGGATTCCGTGTATTTCATCTCGAAAGGAGCCTTTTTCATGACACTTTCCGCCAATTTCTCCTCCATTGACACAGCTGAAGCTGCACTGCGCCGAATCCGGGCTGCATGTCCCGGCATACACAAGATCCGCATTCTGGCATCCCCCACCCATCGGATCGCCGGCTCCGGCATGGATCGGCAACTGCCCGGCGTATTCTCCATCGTACCCACCCGTACCACTGCCATGGGCAATGAATTTGTGACCCAGGTCATGTCCGAAACGCTCCCGTCCAGGCATGATCCGGAGCCATTTCTCCGGGAAAGCGTCACTTTGCAGCTGTCCTGTCTCCCCGGCAGCGCCCATCAGATCTCCGGTCTGCTGGTTGCCATGGGAGGCAGCCTGGTGCGCACCCTGTCCTGAGGCATAACCCAGCCTGTCCTCTCATAGACTGGAGTATGTGAAACCACAGAAAAAATCTTTGGGAGGTTGAAATGAATAAGTTTTTACCTGAAGGCTACCGGATTCAGACCGAGGAAAACAAACGGGCGGTCAGCACCCCGGCACGGCTGGCAGAAGCCATGGAACGGGGCACCATCCTGGAGGGACGGGTCACCATTTGCGACAGTTCCCACAACTTATGGGTGGATCTGCCCGGCATGCAGGCTGTGATTCCACGGGAGGAGGGTGCGGTGGGCATCCGGGAAGGCACCACCCGGGACATTGCCCTGATTTCCCGGGTGAACAAGCCGGTATGCTTTGTAGTTACGGAGCTGACCTGCGATACCGCAGGAGCCCCCCTTGCCATTTTGTCCCGGCGCATCGCCCAGGAGCGCTGCCAGGCGCAATACCTGGATGCATGCCGGCCGGGGGACATCCTCCCCGCCTGCGTGACCCATCTGGAGCCATTCGGCTGCTTTGTGGACATTGGTTGCGGCATCCCGTCCCTGATCCCCATTGACAGCATTTCCGTGTCCCGGATCTCCCATCCCGCCGACCGGTTCACGGTGGGGCAGCAGCTTCGTGTGATTTTCAAAGGCAGAGAGGGAAAAAAGATCCTCCTCACGCACAAGGAACTCCTTGGTACGTGGGAGGAAAATGCCGCACAGTTCCAGCCCGGAGAAACAGTTGCAGGCATTGTGCGCTCCGTAGAAAACTACGGTATTTTTGTAGAATTGACGCCGAATCTGGCAGGACTTGCAGAGCTGAAGCCCAACGTGACCGTGGGACAGCATGCAAGCGTGTACATAAAGTCCATCCTGCCGGAGCGGATGAAGATCAAGCTGATCCTGGTGGATGTATTTGCACCCTCCGTGCCGGAACCGGCAGAGCTGCATTACTTTATCCAGGACAGCCATATGGACCGGTGGCAGTACGCTTCCGCCGCCAGCACAAAATCTATGGAAAGCCTGTTCACTTCTTCTGTATAAGCTCCTTATACGCCCGGGCTGCCTGTTCCTGCTTGTTCTGACCAAATTGATAATAAACCCGATCCTTCAGCTCGTCCGGCAGGTACTGCTGCTTGACCCAGTGGTTGGGGTAATCGTGGGGATACAGATAATGCTGCCCCCGGACTTTTGCATCTGCCCCGTCAAAATGCTTGTTTTGCAGCTGTCGGGGGATCTCACAGGTGGTACCCCGCTGCAAATCCGCTGCCGCAGCGTCAATTGCAAGGTATGCGCTGTTGGATTTGGGAGCGGTAGCAAGGAGGATCACCGCCTCTGCAATGGGAATCCGGGCCTCCGGCAAGCCAAGCTGCAATGCCGCATCCACGCAGGCTTTTACAATGGGCATGGCCTGGGGGTAAGCAAGCCCCACATCCTCCGCTGCAATTACTAGGATCCGGCGCACCAGGGACAGCAGATCTCCCACTTCCAGCAGACGGGCAGTGTAATGCAATGCCGCATTCTCATCGGAGCCCCGAATGGATTTCTGCAAAGCAGACAGCAGGTCGTAATGCTGATCCCCGTCCCGGTCATAGCGCATATTACTCCGCTGGGTCAGCTGCTGCACGGTTTCCAGAGTCACAGGCATGACTCCATCACGGGTTTCGGATGCAAGCACGCTCAGCTCCACCGTATTCACCGCCTTGCGCACATCTCCCCCACAACCGGAAGCAATGTAGGACACCACCCCATCCTCCGGCTGGCAGTCTGCGCCAAGCTCCTGTCCCATCAGCCGGAAGGCACGCTCCACCGCAGGCTCCAGCTCCTTCGCCGTCACGGGCTTGAACTCAAACACAGTGGAACGGCTGATGATGGCGTTAAACACCGCAAAATAGGGGTTCTCCGTGGTGGAGGCAATCAGGGTCAGGGAACCGTTTTCGATGTACTCCAGCAGGCTTTGCTGCTGCTTCTTGTTCAGATACTGGATCTCATCCAGATACAGCAGGATTCCGTTGCACCCTGCCAGGGTGCCGGTCTGGGCAATGATCTCCTTGATATCCCCTACGGAGGCGGAGGTGCCGTTCAGCTTATACAGGGTCATGTTGCTGTTGCTGGCAATGATCCGGGCAAGGGTGGTTTTCCCCACGCCGGATGGTCCGTAAAAAATCATGTTCGTCACCTGTCCCCGCTCCAGAATGCGGCGCAGGGGTTTCCCCGGGGCAAGCAGATGGGGCTGTCCCACGATCTCGTCCAGGGTGGTGGGGCGGATTTTATCAGCAAGGGGGGTCATAGGCTTCTCCTCTTTTCAAAAGAAAGGGCGAACTGTCAGCAGTTCGCCCTGTTTGTTTGGGAACGTTCCCGGAATTATTCGTACAACGGATACTGCTTGCAGATTTCGCCCACGCCTGCACGGATAGCATCCGCATTGGCATCAAAATCCTTGGCAGCCAGGTAGATGAACTCTGCGATCTGCTCCATCTCGGTGACGCCCAGACCACGGCTGGTCACTGCCGGAGTACCGATGCGCACGCCGCTGGTCACGAAGGGACTCTGGGGATCGTTGGGGATGGCGTTCTTGTTGACGGTGATGTAAACCTCATCCAGGCGATGCTCCAGTTCCTTGCCGGTGATATCGAAGGGGCGCAGGTCAACCAGCATCAGGTGATTGTCCGTACCGCCGGATACCAGGTTGAAGCCCCGCTTTACCAGACCGTTTGCCAGCGCCTGTGCATTGGCAACTACCTGCTTCTGATACTCGGTAAACTCCGGCTTGAGGGCTTCGCCGAAGCAAACCGCCTTTGCTGCGATCACATGCATCAGCGGGCCGCCCTGGATACCGGGGAATACTGCCTTGTTGATCTTCTTAGCCAGTTCCTCATCGTTGGTGAGGATCAGACCACCACGGGGTCCTCTCAGGGTCTTGTGGGTGGTGGAGGTCACCACGTCCGCATAGCCCACCGGAGAAGGGTGCTGCTTTGCCGCAACCAGACCTGCAATGTGCGCCATATCCACCATCAGATATGCGCCGACGGACTTGGCAATCTCGGACAGCCGTGCAAAATCGATCACTCTGGGGTATGCGCTTGCGCCTGCTACGATCAGCTTGGGCTGATGCTCCTTTGCCAGTGCCTCTACCTTGTCGTAGTCGATACGCTCGTCATCGCCCAGACCATAGGGAATGAAATTGAAGTACTTGCCGGACAGGTTCACCGGAGAACCATGGGTCAGATGACCGCCGTGCGCCAGGCTCATGCCCAGAACCGTATCCCCCGGATTCAGCAGAGCAAAATACACTGCGGTATTCGCCTGTGCGCCGGAATGTGCCTGTACATTGGCAAACTTTGCATCGAACAGCTTCTTTGCCCGCTCAATGGCAATATCCTCAACAATATCCACGCACTCGCAGCCGCCGTAGTAACGCTTGCCGGAGTAGCCCTCTGCATACTTATTGGTCAGAACCGAGCCCATTGCTGCCATAACCGCAGGAGAAACAATGTTCTCACTGGCAATCAGCTCCAGGTTTCTGCGCTGGCGAACCAGCTCCTTGTTCATTGCTTCGCCGACCTCAGCATCATACTTTTCAACAAAGCCGATGGTGTCCATCATGGTTTCGTACATTGCAAACTTCCTTTCTGTGTCTGGTTTTTTCATTTGCCCTTGGAACTTACCACATGTAATTAGTATAACACATTCATTTTCAGATTTCAACCCCAATTCTATGCCGCCGGAAAAGAAAGTTGCCGCAAAAAAGACTCCGGAAAGGCGGATGCCCCCGGAGTCCCTATCATGTTATATTGTATACTGTCAAAATCAGCCTACCGCCAGAATATCGCTCCACTGGGTTACAGGACTAATCAGATCCTGTGCCCGGAACTGCAGAACGCTGACAGCATCGCCTACCGTAACCTCTCCGTCGCTGTTGACATCCGCATAATACTGCGCCGTATCATCCAGCACTGCATCCTGTCCTGTCAGGCGGTTTGCACAATCCTGTAGGATCAGCACTGCGTCTGCCACATCGATCTTGTAATCCTTGTTTACATTGCCAAGGAAGTAGGGTTCAAAATCTGTGCTCACCATAAACTGCACCGTTCCGGATGCAAGGCACTCCTCTGTTGCCTGTAACCGTGCATATACGATGTACAGTGGTCCGGGCTCCAGTGTAAACTCCGGCTCTGTCGTCCAGCCATAAGTCACCGCTTCTTCTCCGGTGTCCGAAACGATCTGAGACAACTGATATTCCACATGCTCCATGGCACGGATCTTCAGTACGTTATCCACGATCTCATAAATGATCTCCTTAGACTCCACATTCCACTCTGCGCTGGGAACAAGAACCGGCTCGGAATGCGCACTTGCAAAATACCGGTTGCTTGCACCAACGGTATAGAAGCTGATCTCACCATTGCCACAGCTTTCCAGAAGCAATCTGCCATCCTCATCGATCATACCCATAGTGACCATATCATCATAGTAGAAGGTACGCTCATCCGGTTCGTCATACTGATAAAATCCCACAAACAGTACCACATCCGGGTCAACGACTTCCTCTGTACGTCCCTCCAGATAATTCAGAGTATACGCCGGAGCATCCGGCCGTGCCGGAATCTCCAGGGTGTAGGGCGCAGTGCTATCATCCGTAAAAGACACATTCAAGGACTTGCCTGTAAAGTAGCTCAGACTCGTCGAACCGGCAGAAAACCGCAACGTCTCTCCCTTGTTGAATTCCACACTCTCGCTAAATCTCAGCTCACCATTTTCATTCAGATACTCAAAATTTTCAAAATAAGCATACTCATCAAAGGTATATGACACCTGTACGGTTTTCTCATCAAATCTCAGGGTCTCCGCCAAGTAATCAATGACTACAGCCGGACGCTCGCCGGTAGTCCGGAAGGTTTCATAGGCAAACTCAGATGCAAAAGCATTCTCCGTTGCCGCATACCGGACACCGATGTAATAGTCTGTACCCGGGATCAGATATTCAAACAGAGATTCCTCCGTCCACTCCTCAAACATTGGCTTGTTAATAGCATCCAGCAGCTCCTCCTTGTTCGTCACTCCGTATCGGTCATAGAACATATCCAGTGCCTGATCGTAACTAATGCCGGAAAACTCTGCTACACTAAAGATCATCTCTTCCAAGTCCTCCATTGTGGCAAGTTCCTTCTCCACAATGCAGTATTCCGCGCCAGACACACCGCTTACCTGCAGGGTGGTGTCCGTTGACTCCACCGTCAGCTTCTTGGTGGGAGCAGCCGGTCTTGCGGGCACGGTCACCGAATAACTCTCGCTTGCAAAGTCGGAATCTGTTGCGGCAATCCGGAAGTAATAGGTCTCCCCCGGCTCACAAAGAAATGCGCAAACGCCCTCCTCTATCAATTCCGTGCCAAAGTTTCTGGCAAGCTGCTCATCGGAGAAATCCTCGCTATGGGCCAGCATCAGCCATTCACTGTAGGTGTAGTACCAGTCCATATCCACCGGTCCCAGCAGTTGCCGTGCATAATCCATCACAGACAAATTCAGATTCATCTGGGGACGCTGGGGAATATACTCCTCCCAGGTCTCCTCACCATACTGAGCCGTCAAGGTCTGCCCCATCAGATCAGCTACATCGCAGTTAGACTCCAGCACATTGCCGTTTTCGTCAGTGATTGTGCATTCCTCCGCATTGAAATACAGAATCTCTGCCCGGTAATCCAGTGTTACATAGGGACGATAGATCTCCAGCGTATAAGTTTTGGGCAGCACCCCTTCTCCGCTTGCTGTGATCTCAATGGTCTGATCGCCATAGCCAAGGGCAATGGCATCGCTCTGCTCCCCTGCGTGATAGGTCTTGCCATTCACCTCGTACTGATACAGGGTGCCTGCACTCAGCTTAACAGCGTCCACATATTGGGGCACTTGTATTACTTCTTCCGGATCCAAGGTGCAGCGCTGCTGCGTGCCGCCGCCATACAGGGTAACACCGGTCAGGCTTGCGGTTTTCTGGGTATACTCCTTGGTGAGACGGTCGCCTGCCTTCTCTCCGGTAACGCCCCACGCAGTGACAGACATAGCCTGGTCAATGACAATGGGCTCGGTATAAAGCTGCTCCTTCCCATCGTCGATCTGGTACCAGATCTCCTCAGCGGAATTGCTCGTCAGAGTCAGCTCTGTGCCAAAGGGCACAGGCCCCTCTGGCTGAGAAAAGGAAACATGATTTTCAGAATTGGTGAACGCCTTCAGGCACACATTGCCCAGAGTCACCAGAACCTTGGAGTCATCGCCCGATGCAGTTTCATCGTCCTCTGCACCCTTGATCATGTCAAGAGCCTCCTCATCGTCCTGATAATAGGAGGTGTAATCGAACTGCTGCATATAAGCATCCGTCCAGGTCTTTCCGTCCGTGCTGATAAAGGTCTCGCCGTAATCCGTGTTGGCTTCCAGCCGTCCCTCTACAATGGGGGTCATCTCACTGGTCTCCCCGGTACCGTCCTGGGCAGTGATCAGAGCCTCTGTGGCAATCGGATAAGGGTTCACCGGGTTGGTGAGCTTCACCACAATGGCATACTGTTCTCCTTGGGCAACCGGAACCGCCTGCGCCAGATCAATGGTATGATAGCCGCAGTACAGCTCAGAGCCGCTGGTTACAGTGCTTGCTGTACCGGAGGTGGGATCCGTAGGATCCTGCAGATCCGTATACACCGTGATCTCATACTCCGTGCCGTTGTCAGTGGTGTAGAAGGCAGCCGCACAAACCTCTGTATCCGCCTCCGCCGTCAGAACCGTGGACAAATAGGAGGACTGGGTGGGCACATTGCCTGGTGCAATGGATGCCAACCAGCCAAAAGTGTCATGGGACTGCTGGCTCTCATAGTTGTCGCTTGCCTCTGCAATGGCCACCACATAGTCGTTGGCAGACTGATCCTCATAGGAGACCCAGATATAGCCATCCTCTGCGCCGCCCGTACCCCAGCTGTTCTTGATAAGCCATGCACCATCGTTTTCCGGCTGTGCATGTTCAGAGAAATTCTCCTTGGGATAGTTGTCATCCCAGCCGACCAGAAGGACAATGTGGTTGCCCCAGGTATAGTAAGGCGTGTAATAAGCCTCTGTTTCCGCATTGTAGTAATAGTCACTGGTATTGAATGTGAAAGAAACGCTGTGCCCATTCATAAGCATTGCCTTCAGATTCTCATTGGAACGGGTCACCTTGCCACTGTGATAGTCCAGATAACTGTTGTTGATGTATGCATCCTGCACATGGTATGCAGCCTGTGCCCGGAGTGCCAGCTTCTCCTCATCACTGAAGGAGCGGATCTCATCATCCTCATAGGGCAGGGTTTCCTCGCGCACCGGTCCGAACCATCTGGTCAACGCATTCAACCCGGTAATGGACCATCCTCCCTGATCAAAAATGTCTGATTCCATATCAAACTGACCATAGGTATCATCCCCCCAGTATGTATAATACGCAAGGTGCCATTCGGACAGGTCAATCTGATCGTCCTGTTCAATCAGTCCGGTTTCCACGGAGCCAAGAATGCCGTGCGCCCAGCAGGTGCCGTAGCTACCCTGATTCCGCACCGGGGTCACAAGCCCGTAATCCCGCAGGTCATAGCTTTCCGGAAACTGATAATTCTCCCCCAGGATCTGTTCATAATCCGGCTCTGCAAGTAGTGCCGCATGGTAAGGCGTAATGGATACTGCCTCCGTTACCTCGCCATCTGCCTGTTCCTTTGCCGCTTTCTGCGCCTGCATGGGGGACGCTACGAAGGTCAGCTCCTGCTCCTTTCCGGCATTCTGCCTGAGCAGATCCACCGCAGAAACCACCGTTGACCAGGGCATACAGGATGCCGTCATCAGCAGCGCAATGCATGCGCTCAGCGTGCGGCTGTACAGCTTTGGATTTTTCCTCATGAGTTCCTCCTCCTCCTGTTTGGTCGTAGATTGTACATAATATGGATGATAAAATAGAACGGGTGATTGCTGCTTATAGTATATCATAAAACGATTTAAATGTAAAGGCAATGCCACAGAGAGAAAGGGCTTGTACCACACAAAGACAGGGCTCATACGGCTGGTATGCCAAGAAACTTTCGGCAGATTTGCATAGAAACAGTGCGAGGATCTACGCATATTGCGTAGAATTTCTGTGTGATGTGACGAAAAAATAGGGCGGCATCACTCAAAGCTTGTACAGCACATGTGCCAACTTTTTTCGTCAGACTTCACAGAGATATTGGCATATTATACGAGATTCATGTGCAGTATAACGAACGATTCCACACAGATGCTGTGCAAAGCCAACAGGCGGCCTTTGCGCGGTATTGCCTTAACGCAGGATGCATGAAATTTTTCCAAAAAAATACGTTGTTAGGCTTAGTGTCAACACGACCTAATACAGAAAGCAGCCGCATCCTTTTCAGCTGCGACTGCTTTCGATAGAATTCGACAATTTTTTTGTAAAAAATATAGGCAAGAGTTGTAAGCTCCGCCCTACAAGGATGCCAGAAAATCCTCTGCCAGGTCATGCAGTTCCTCCGGCTGCGCAGTGTTCCGGGCAAGCAGATTTAGAAACTCCAGGATTTCACGCTTGGACAGGGTAAGATCCATCTGTTCCGCAAACCGGGTATCATTATAAATACGAATCCCATAGGACAGGGCGCAATGCGACTCCACACACACCGGATGCACCACTACCTCATAAGTAAGGCTCTGATCCGGCGCAGTGCGGGTCTCCAGAACGGATGTACAAATTACAGTATACATATGAAACTCCTTTCTTCATGGTGCGTCTGTCATGCAGCGCACCGGGGCGGTATGTCCGACTATATCAGACGCTTCTTGTGGCTTTCGCTGGCCGGACGAAAAGCCGGGATCCGGAAGCGCCCACAGACGGAATGGTGGGCATACAGTGGGCGCTTCCCTTTTGCTGTCCTTAGTATAGCATGCGTCGTCTGCACGGTATCCGCAAGTTTCGACTTTATTCGACAAAATTGGAAGCGAAAAGAAAAGGAGACCTGTTGAAAGTCTCCTAATTTCTTCACATTTTGTCGAACGCCGTCAAGTTACTCGTAATAGTAGACCTCTTCGCCCTCCACGTTGTAAACCACATAGTCCGTATAGGTCTCGCCGCCGTAGATATCATTGATGCAGAAGCCGTAGTAGTAGTCCCCATCCGGCAGAATGTATTCCTCCAGAGCCGGATCTCCGTCATACACATAATCGGAACCCACAAAGGTGCTTTCCTCCCAGGTGTCCGTATCGTATGCGGTGTACCGGGGCACGATCTGATCCCCCTTCTTCAGCGGACGAATGGTCCGTGCCGCCTGTCCGCTTTCTGCGTCAATACCATCCCACACACCCAGAATGCTGGTGGTGCAGGAATCCGCCCCATAGTCCTGCCGGATCCGCAGGTTGGTGTCCACCCCGTTCAGAGTAATGGGCGCCGTGTAAATGTTGTAGTCGTAGTCAGCTTCTGCAAGATATGCCGCCAGGGGCTGACCATCCGGCAGCGCAAACCAGTAGCCGTCAAAGCCGTCATACACTTCTCCGGTGTCCCAGTCCACATATACATCATCATCTGCGCCGAAATCCAGAATCCGTCCGTCATCCAGGATCATGTACAGGCAGTTGTAAATCGAATCCGTTTCCCACAGGGTCTCCTCCGACAACTGGAACACATAGTTCCCGTCCTCATCCATATAAGGCGCAACCTCATACTGCACAGAGATCTCTCCATCCTCCCCGGACAAGCCGATGGATGTGCCCTGCTCCCGGTTCCAGTAATCCCAGCTCCATGCTGCTGACTCCAGGGCATCCTGGCTCCAGAACAGGGAATCCTCCCCCAGCCACAGATCCTTCTGATACCCGTCCAGCATGCCCTCATGATCCGCACCATAAGCGATCTTATCCACAAAGGACAGATACCAGGGGCTGATACACACATTGCGGAATACGGACAACTCTTCAGAACCCTGGATGCACAGGGGGTAATAGGTGGCAAGCCCGGAAGCGTCCTGTCGGCGCTCTCCGTTCCGCTGGTAGATCACGCATTCCTCCAGGGCTGCCAGCGCATCCGCTGCACCTGGCAGCAGGGACTTGCTGTTTTTCAGTATGCATCCTGCATCCACCATATTGGTGTAGCCCTCCGCCTTATTGTTGCCGCCGAAGTTCAAAGCCGTGGTAATCCCACGCACCAGTTCTGCCAATCGTTCCGGCTGCTCCGTCAGATCGTACATCTGCCGGGCAGCTTCATTCCAGCTTTGCATGAATGCATCCAACCGGCTCAGATCCGTACAGGAGAAGGTTGCCTCCTCCTCGCTTTCGCAGTCTACACAGGCATCATAATAGCTGTCGCAGATCAGCTTTCCCAGCGCTGCTCCGTCGGCATCCGGGTGGCTGCCCAGATACGCCCCGATGGCGGTATAATCCCAGCCGTAGCCCGGCTCCGTATCCTCCGAGGCATACATATAATCCGCATGGGGCACCAGCAGATTGGCCGTTTCCACCGTTGCCATCAGGCAGGCATCGAAGCCGATGAACCGGAAAGAATCCGTCATATTGGGATACACGCTTTCCAGAGCGCCGCCCACCTCCTCCAGGGACAGGCTGTCGTCCTCATACAGCTCGTCAAAGCACACACCGCAGATACTGCCGCTGCCGTGATTCCACAGCACCAGCCCCATATTCGCCGCCGGATAGCTCGTCGTCCCCCAGGCAAGGAAATTGGCAAGGGTACTGCCGTCCCCCATGCTGGCACCCGGCTGACTGTCCACCTTTTCCATATTCCCGTCCTGGATCACAAACCGATCCAGTTTGTCCGGATCCACCTTCCCGGCTGTCCATGTCTCTGCGCCTCCGGTCTGCACCACAAAACGCACCCGGTCGCCGGTGGACGCCTGCAGCATTTCCTCCATATCCTCCGTGCCGGAGCCATCCGCACTTTCCAGATCGCTGCCGCACATATATATGTAAATCGTCCAGGTGCCATCCGCCCCCATGGGCACAGTATTCTCCCGCCGGCTGCGCTGAATGGTCAGAGCGCCGTCCTGTCCGGCAAAAAGCCGGGTACCGGTCTCCCTGGTGGGCGTGACAGTCGGAACATTCCGATCCACGGTAGTCTGAGGGATGGATTCATTCCGGCCGCCTCCGGAGCTTTCCTCCTCCAGATTCAGACACCCCCCTGCACTCAGCAGCATGCTCCCCGCAAGCAGCAGCGCAGCAATACGTTTGTAGTTCATAAGATCCCCCTTTATGGCGTGGCATCCTGTTTCCCGTGCAGTATGTTTAAGGAGCACCGCCATATGCACTTTATGTGGTGTTTCTTTTGGCAACACCGCACAAAGATTGTGT
>NZ_FR894858.1:27534-34503 GCF_000434255.1 Ruminococcus sp. CAG:379
GGGCAAAAAAGGTCAATCCGCCGGCATGCCGTGGAACCGGTTCGCCCAGCCCTTGCATTCTTCTCAAAATAATGGTATAATAAAAAATCAGCGGCAAAAGAACGCATTCTACCCGTATGGGTGTTTCAGAAAGGAACAGTGTGCACATGGCGAAAAAGCAGGCGGATTACGGCAACGAAAGCATCACCATGCTCAAGGGCGCAGACAAGGTACGCAAGCGACCCGGGGTTATTTTCGGTTCGGATGGACTGGACGGCTGCGAGCATTCCGTTTTTGAGGTCATCTCCAACTCCATTGACGAAGCACGGGCCGGCTTCGGGGATCACATCATCGTCACCCGGTACCAGGATCAGACGATTGAGGTGCAGGACTTCGGCAGAGGCTGCCCGGTGGATTACAACAATACGGAGAAACGCTACAACTGGGAGCTGGTTTACTGTGAGCTGTACGCCGGGGGGAAGTATGACGCAGAGGGGGATACCTACGCCTATTCCCTGGGGCTGAACGGTCTGGGGCTTTGTGCCACCCAGTTTGCCTCAGAATTTATGGATGTGGAAATCTTCCGGGATGGTTTCCGGTACAACCTGCATTTTGAGCACGGCAATAATGTGGGCGGACTGAAGAAAGAACCCACCACCCAGAAAAAAACCGGTACCCGAACCCGGTGGAAGCCGGATCTGGATGTATTCACGGATATCCGGATCCCGGACGAGTTTTTCCACGATATTCTCCGGCGGCAGGCAATCGTCAATCCGAACCTGCTGTTTACCTACCGGAGCCAGAGTGAGGACGGCAGCTTTTCTGTCCGGGAATTCCGGTACGAAAACGGCATTACCGACTATGTGCAGGAGATCGTGGGAGACAAGGCTATGACCTCCATCCAGCACTGGCAGTGCGAGAAAAAGGGGCGTGACCGGGCGGACAAGCCGGAGTATAAGGTGCGCATCAATGTGGCACTGACTTTTTCAAACCAGATCAAGCTGACGGAGTTTTACCACAACTCCAGCTTTCTGGAGCATGGCGGCTCCCCGGAACGGGCAGTGCGGCAGGCATTCGTGTCCCAGATTGACAGCTATCTCAAGCAGAACAGCAAGTATCTGAAAAACGAAAGCAAGATCACCTATGCGGACATTGAGGACTGCCTGGTGCTGGTATCCTCCGGCTTCTCCACCCAGACCTCCTACGAAAACCAGACCAAGAAGGCCATCACCAATAAGTTTATCTATGAGGCCATGACGGAATTCCTCAAGCATCAGATTGAGGTGTACTTCATTGAAAACCCGGACGAAGCCACCCGGATCTGTGAACAGATTCTGGTCAACAAGCGGAGCCGGGAGAATGCGGAACGCACCAGGCTGAATCTGAAAAAGAAGCTGGCAGGCACCATTGACCTGTCCAACATGGTACAGAAATTCGTGGACTGCCGTACAAAGGATACAGCCCGGCGGGAGCTGTACATCGTGGAGGGCGACTCCGCACTGGGCTCTGTCAAGCTCGCCCGGGAAGCGGAGTTCCAGGCGGTGATCCCGGTGCGGGGCAAGATCCTCAACTGTCTGAAGGCGGACTACGCCAAAATCTTCAAAAACGAGATCATTACGGATATTATCAAGGTACTGGGCTGCGGCGTGGAGGTCCGGACAAAGGCAAATAAGGATTTGTCCTCCTTCTCTCTGGAAAATCTGCGCTGGCACAAGATCGTCATCTGTACGGATGCGGACGTGGACGGATTCCAGATCCGTACCCTGATTCTCACCATGCTGTACCGACTGACGCCCACCCTCATTGACGAGGGATATGTATACATTGCGGAATCTCCCCTGTATGAGATCAACAGCAAGGACAAAACCTACTTTGCATATACAGAAAAGGAAAAGACCAAGATCCTGTCCCAGCTGGAAGGGAAGAAATTCACCATCCAGCGTTCCAAGGGACTTGGCGAAAATGAACCGGAAATGATGTCCCTGACCACCATGAACCCTGCCACACGCCGGCTGATCCAGGTCACCTCCGATGAGGCGGAAAAGACCTTTGCCGCCTTTGATATGCTGCTGGGGGACAATTTGCAGGCGAGAAAGGATTTCATTTCTGAATACGGCGGCGATTATCTGGAGCTTGCCGATATTTCATAAGGAGGGACACCTGTGGCACGAAAGAAAAAGGAACCCCAACAGAAGCGGGCAGCCATTCCCAACGCCTATATCGAAGGCGCCGGCATCGTGGTAGAGGAAAAGATCACAGAAACCCTGGAGAAGAACTACATGCCCTATGCCATGAGCGTCATCATCTCCCGGGCACTGCCGGAGATCGACGGCTTCAAGCCCTCCCACCGGAAGCTGCTGTATACCATGTACAAAATGGGGCTGCTTACCGGGCAGCGCACCAAATCCGCTAACGTAGTGGGACAGACCATGCGGCTGAACCCCCACGGTGACGCTGCCATCTATGAAACCATGGTGCGGCTTGCCCGGGGCAATGAGGCGCTGCTGCACCCCTATGTGGACTCCAAGGGTAACTTTGGCAAAGCCTATTCCCGGGATATGTCCTATGCCGCCTCCCGGTATACAGAGGTCAAGCTGGATCCCATCTGCAACGAGCTGTTCCGGGACATCGACAAGGAAACCATTGACTTTGTCCCCAACTACGACAACACCATGGCGGAGCCGACTCTGCTGCCTGCCTCCTTCCCCTCCGTGCTGGTAAACGCCAACATGGGCATTGCGGTTTCCATGGCAAGCAGCGTGTGCCCCTTCAACCTGGCGGAGGTCTGCGAAACCTGTATCGCTTTGATCAAAAATCCGGAGCATGACCTGCTCAGCACATTAAAGGGGCCGGACTTTCCCGGCGGCGCCTACATGCTCTACGAGGAAGGGGAGCTGAACAAGATCTACCAGACCGGCAGAGGCTCCGTCCGGCTCCGGGCAAAGTACAGCTATGATAAGGATGCCAACTGCATCGAGATCACCGAGATCCCCTATTCCACCACCATCGAAGCCATCATGGATAAGATCATTGAGCTGATCAAAGCCAACAAGATCCGGGAGATCTCCTACATCCGGGATGAAACAGATCTGAGCGGCTTGAAGCTTGCCATTGACTGCAAGCGGGGTACGGATCCGGACAAGCTGATGCAAAAGCTGTTCCGGATGACCCCGTTACAGGACAACTTCTCCTGTAACTTCAACATTCTCATCGCCGGCACCCCAAAAGTCATGGGCGTCCGGGAGATTCTGACGGAATGGGTGGCGTTCCGGGCGGAATGCGTGAAACGCCGGGTGCATTTTGACCTGCAAAAAAAATCCGAAAAGCTGCATCTGCTGGAAGGCCTGCAAAAGATCCTGCTGGATATTGACCACGCCATCCGCATCGTCCGGGAAACGGAGGAAGAAGCGGACGTGGTATCCAACCTGATGGTGGAATTCGGTATTGACGAGATCCAGGCGGAATATGTGGCAGAGATCAAGCTGCGGCATCTGAACCGGGAATACATCCTCAAGCGCATTGCGGAGGTGGAGTCCCTGTCCGGAGAAATCGCAGAAATGCAGGACATTCTGGGCGATCCGAAAAAGATCCGCCGGATCATTACGGAAGAGCTGAAGGCCGTGAAGGAGAAATACGGACAGCCCCGGCGCACCCAGTTCCTGTATGCGGATCAGCTGGAGGAAGAGCCGGAGGAGGATGAGACTCCGGATTACCCGGTGCACCTGTTCTGCTCCGCCAGCGGCTATTTCAAGAAGATCACTCCCCAGTCCCTGCGGGTCAGCGGCGAGCAGAAGCTGAAGGAGGGGGATGCCATGGCAGCCCAGTTTGAAGCAACCAACCGGACGGAGCTGCTGTTCTTCACCGACCGATGCCAGGTATATAAAAGCCGTGCCAGTGCCTTTGATGATACCAAGGCAAGCCTGCTGGGAGATTATGTACCTGCAAAGCTGGGATTTGACGAAAACGAAAGCCTGGTGAAGATGATCCCCACTGTAGACTACAGCGGCTTTGTGCTGTTCGCCTTTGAAAACGGCAAGATCGCCAAGGTACCCTTGCCCGCATATGCCACCAAGACCAACCGAAAACGGCTCGCCAACGCCTACTCCGGCAAATCCAGACTGGTGGAGATCCTTTATTGTCCGGAGGATACGGCACTGCTGGTGCGCACCACCAACAACCGGGCGCTGCTCTTCCACACAGCCATGATCCTGCCCAAAGCCACCCGGGATACCATCGGCGTCCAGGTGGTCACACTCAAGGCAAAAGCAGTGCTGGACAGTGTTGTCCCAGTGGACCCGGAGCAGCTGGAGCAGCTGAAAAAATACAGCGTCAAAAATATTCCGGCGGCAGGCGTCCTTGCAAAGGATCTGCCGGACAGCCACCAGCTGTCCTTCCCGGAAGCATAGTAAAAGAAAAGAAGGACCCCGGATCACGCCGGAGTCCTTCTTCGTGTTAGCTGCAGCGCGGGCAAATGCACTGAACGATTGCAGTGATCAGGGACAGCAGCATAATCACGCTGAAAATAGCTGCGATCGCCCCGATCAGCACAAAGGGCAGCAACGGCACATTGGTCAGCAGAAAGCTGAGCAGTGCCACCGTCAGCAGCACAACCGCTCCGTACAGCAGGCACAAGCCATACCGGCAAACAGCGGCTCGCAGGCACATGGCAGAGCATGCGGCAGAAGCGATGGCTGCTGTTGCAGCAATGACGATCAGCACCAGTGCAATGGGCACCACATAGGGTGCCGCCACAGTCAGCGTCAGAAAGTCAAAGTAGTACAGCAGCGCTGCGCCTACGCCTCCCAGAATGGACAGTAAAATTGCCGGGCATCCGCTTTTCAGACAACACATATACATCCTCCCCCTTATATCGGATACGTTTTCCGTACCCAAGGATAGTATATGCACCAGTGCCCCGTTGGTTCGTCAAAATCCGACAGTCTGCAAAAAACGAGCCGGATTGCGAAAAGCTATGCAGATACACTTGAAAATTCCACTGTTCCATGCTATACTATATGTACGAGCATCTGAATAATCGACCCATCTCGAGAAAGGAGTGGCTGCATTTGCAGCCTGCACTTATGGAAAGTACTGTTTTTCCGCTGCCGTTTCAATCCCATCTGATTTTCTGCGTGATCGCCACGATCTTTTTTGTGATCCAGTTTATCCGCATGCGCCGCATGTATCAGCTGGTCTTTGCGGTTGCCGTTCCTGCTACCCTGCTGCTGTATATCAACGAAAGCCGCACCTGGTTCTACGGCATCGGCGTATTTGAACTGGTAATGCTGATCCTTGCCATTGCGACTGTATGCATCGACCACGCCCGGGCAAAAAAGAATGCCCCCAAGGGCAAGACCGACGAGGAAGCAAAGGCATGAGGCTTGTGATTCTGGATTGGGCAACCATGACCGCCCATGAGGATCTTTCCCCGGAATGCTTCCGCCCCTTTGCGGATGAGATCGACTGCTACAGTCTGACAAGCCCCGGAGAGGCTGCCGCCCGGATCGGGGACGCAGAACTGGTGCTGTGCAACAAGGTGCCTATTACCGGAGAAGTTATAGAAGCATGCCCCAATCTGAAGTATATCGGGCTGTTCGCCACCGGCTACAACAATGTGGACATTCCTGCCGCTACCGCCCGGGGCATCCGGGTCTGCAACGCTGGCAGTTACTCCACCAACGCCGTGGCACAGCTGGTATTTGCTTTCATGCTGGATCATTTCAGCAAGCTGCCCCTGTATAACCTGGACGTGCGCCAGGGCAAGTGGTGCACCTCCCCGACCTTCTCTTATTTCCCCTACCCTACCATGGAACTGGCAGGGAAAACCCTGTCCATCATCGGCTTTGGCAGCATCGGGAAAGCCGTTGCAAAAATCGCTGACGCTTTCGGGATGCAGGTACTGGTCAGCACCCGTACCGTACCGGCGCATGCTCCCTACCCTATGGTCACCCTGGCAGAGGCATTTGCAAGGGCGGATGTGCTGACCCTTCACTGTCCTCTGACAGAAGATACCAGCCAGCTGGTCAATGCCATTCGGCTTGGCAGCATGAAGCCCTCTGCCATTCTCATCAATACCGCCCGGGGCGGCGTAGTGGCAGAGCATGATCTGGCAGAGGCTCTGAACAATGACATCATCGCCGGCGCATACCTGGACGTGCTGCAGCAGGAGCCCATGAACCCGGATACGCCCCTGCGGCATGCGAAAAACTGCGTCATCACGCCCCATATCGCATGGGCACCCCTGGAGACCCGGCAAAGACTGCTGGGAATCGTGACGGATAATTTGCAGCATTTTCTTGCGGGAAATCCGCAAAATCTTGTAAACTGAGGTTGAATACATTGAATATTTCTGAAAAAAAGCGTGTGGTTGTCAAGCTGGGTTCCTCCACGCTGACCCATAAAACCGGCAGGCTGAATCTGCGGCGGATGCACAATCTGATCCGGATCCTGGCAGACTTGCACAATGCGGGCAAGGAGATCATTCTGGTATCCTCCGGTGCCATTGCGTTGGGCTGTGGCAAGCTGCGGCTGCTGGAGCGACCCAAGGATACCCCCACCAAGCAGGCTGCTGCTGCCGTAGGACAGTGTGAGCTGATGGATATGTACGATCAGCAGTTTGCAAACTACGGGATCACCGTAGCCCAGATCCTGCTGACCAAAACCATTCTGGAAAACGAACGGATCAACAACGTAAAAAACTGCTTCCAGCGGCTGCTGGACATGAACGTGATCCCCATTTTCAATGAAAATGATACAGTCGCCATTGACGAGCTGGAATTGGAGATCGGGGAAAATGACTCCCTGTCCGCCATTGTGGCTTCTCTGGTAAACGCCGATCTGCTGGTGATCCTGTCCGACATTGACGGACTGTATTCAGAGGATCCCCGCCGCTGTGAGCATGCAAAGCTGATCCCGGTGGTGGAACACATTGACGCACATATTGAATCCATCGCCGGCGGAGCAGGCACTGCCCTGGGTACCGGCGGTATG
>NZ_FR894858.1:34549-34782 GCF_000434255.1 Ruminococcus sp. CAG:379
AACGCTGCCAAGATCGCCACTGCTGCCGGCATAGACATGGTGATCCTCAATGGCAGCCAACCGGAGCTGCTGTACGATTTGTTTGACGGCAAGCCGGTAGGCACACGTTTCCTGGCAAAGACGAACTGACGATGCTCAACGCTGCCCTGTGCAGCCGACAAGAAAGGAAGGTTTATATGACTGACATACTGGAACTGGGAAAACGGGCACAGGCGGCTGCACCTGCCATAGCC
>NZ_FR894858.1:34788-37625 GCF_000434255.1 Ruminococcus sp. CAG:379
CAGGCGGCTGCACCTGCCATAGCCGCAGCTGCGCCGGCAGTGAAGAACGCTGCCCTTGCTGCCATTGCGGACGCACTGATCGCCAGAACGGGCGAGATCGTCAAAAAAAATCAGGAGGACATTGAACAGGCAGTTACCAATGGCATGTCCCAGTCCATGATCGACCGGCTGTTGCTGAATCCCCAGCGTATCGTTGCCATTGCAGCCAGCGTGCGCACCCTCATTGACATGGACGATATCGTAGGCTCTGTGGAGCATGGCACCATCCGCCCCAACGGTCTGCAGATCCTCAAGACCCGGGTACCCCTGGGCGTCATCGGCATTATTTTCGAGTCCCGACCCAATGTAACGGTGGACGCTGCCACCTTGTGCCTGAAAGCAGGCAATGCGGTAATCCTCCGGGGTGGCAAGGAAGCTCTCTGCTCCAACGCCCACCTGGTGACAGTCATGCGGGAAGCAGTGGAAAGCGCCGGTCTGCCGGCGGACGTGGTGCAGTTCGTGGACGACACCTCCCATGAAACAGCAGAAAAGATGATGCGCATGAATCAGTATCTGGATGTGCTGATTCCCCGGGGCGGTGCCGGACTGATCCGGGCAGTGGTGGAGCACGCATCCGTTCCGGTGATCCAGACCGGCACCGGTAACTGCCATGTATATGTGGACGACAGCGCAGATCTGGAAATGGCAGTCAACATTGTGGACAACGGCAAGACCCAGCGTCCCTCCGTATGCAATGCGGTGGAGAGCCTGCTGGTGCATAAGGACATTGCCCAAGAGGCTTTGCCTCTGATCAAAGCAAGACTGGATCAGCACAAGGTGGTCATGCATGGCTGTCAGACCACCCGCTCCATTCTGGGACCGGATGTACAGCCTGCCACAGAGGAGGACTATGCCAAGGAATACCTGTCCTATGACATTTCCGTGAAGGTGGTGGACTCCATTGACGAAGCCATCGCCCACATTTCCAGATATGGCACCAAGCATTCCGAAGCCATTGTGACCCGTTCCCTGGAGCATGCACGGAAGTTCCAGACCCAGGTGGACGCAGCAGCCGTTTATGTGAACGCCTCCACCCGTTTCACCGACGGCGGCGAATTCGGCATGGGCGCAGAAATCGGCATTTCCACCCAAAAGCTGCATGCCCGTGGGCCCATGGGGCTTCATGAGCTGACCACGGTCAAGTACCTGATTAACGGAGAGGGACAGATCCGCTGACCGGATCCCCCATAAAGGAGAAGCAGACGTATCATGCCAACAGAAACAGAACAGCGTTTTCCCCGCACCGGGCACAGCTCTCAGAGTGATATTGATAGTCTGCTGGCAGAGCTGGGCTATCATCAGCCCCCACGCCGGGAAGAACCCACAGCTCCGACACAGAAACCGGAACCGCAGCCCATCCGGGAGACCGCTGCCCCGGCAAAAAAAGAAAAGCCACGAAAAAAACCGGAACCAAAGCCAGATCCCAAACCGGTAAAGATCATTCAGGAACCGGTGGATCCGCCACTGCTGGATATTCCCATCCAGCAGTCCAAGCCCCTGGTGAAGGATGCGCCTGCCAGCAAGCCCAAAAGCAAACCAAAAAAAGCGCAGCCTGCATTGCTGAAAACCCTGCAAAGCGCCCTGGATGAGAACATTGAGGAAATCGAGCTGCTAACTAAGCTGCCGGTGGCGGAGGGTACCTCCCCATCGGAAGCACGCAGGCGCCGCCGCCGACAGATCCTGTATTTTTTCATTGGTGTGTTCTTTCTCTTTGCCGCTGTGCTGGGATGCATCCAGATCAGCAGAAGCATGCGGCAAAGGTTCGCAGGCTTTGCCAACAATGAAACGCAGAAGCAGGATTTTGCTGACTTTCTGGAGCCGGTAGTGGTCATGGACATCGCAGACTTCGACTCTGTCAGTGACCTGGATCCGGATCAGATTCTGTCCGCCGCTATCTGGGACTTCATGATCCACGGAGACATGGATAAATACGAACACACCATGGACATTGTAACCGTACCTGCCATTGACATAGAAGCCCATGCAGCAAAGCTGTTCGGAGAGGGGCTGAGCTTTTCGCACCATACCATCGGCACAGGGGATATGCGCTTCTATTACAACTCTGACAACAAATCCTACAACATTCCCACTGCCCCCTCCTATTTTTCCTACATCCCGTTGGTGGAACAGATCAGCAAGGAGGAGGATCGCTACACTCTGACAGTGGCATACAAGGAAGAAGTTCCCTCCTGGCAGAAGCATGACAGTGCGGCGGAAACAGCAAAGGAAATGGAGTTTGTGCTCCAGGAACTGAACGGCGCATACATTCTCCGTTCCGCAAAGAACATCTCCACAGAAGGCACATTATAAGCAACACCCGGCAGCTTCTCATGAAACTGCCGGGTGTTTTTGCATAGACAAGGCTGCACAATCTTACAGTACTGCCCTGAAGCAGGTGCAGCCCACAGAATGGCTCTGCAGACTGCATGCGTTTGGTTCAATAAAGATTGGTGGATCAGCCCCAGGGACGATTTCCGCCGCCGGATTCGCTGACAGAGGTACCGCCGGAGATGGTTCCCCCGTAACCACAGCGGTTGGTGCCGTCCTGGCTGCCAAAGTAGGTAACGCCGCTGAGGGTACCACCGGTGTAGCAGCTTACGTTGCTCTCTGTGGAGCAAAGCACCATTTCCTGGGATGCATTCGGCAGCACAAAGGTTGCGATCACCGTACCACTTGCATTGGTAAAGGTGATGGTAGAACCAGCCGAAACAGATGTTGTGGACAGGAACGCCTTGTTGGAAGGATATTCAAACATACTACTGCTGCCCGCAGCAATCACAGTGCCGCCGTTGTAGGTG
>NZ_FR894859.1:0-8180 GCF_000434255.1 Ruminococcus sp. CAG:379
AAAGTTGCTACTTGTGTCAACTTTATGCTGCACCAGTGATTTTCTTTGCCCATGTGCCGGACTTGATGACGCCCAGCCCAAGTGAGATCAATGCGATGAACTGCATCATCTTCATGTTATTTAGTCCGTTGGCTCCACTTGCGATATAGGAGGTAACTCCAACGTAGACAACAAACATGCAGACAATCACGGCAATTTGAATAACGGTGGCTACGTAATTTTTCAGAAATCCTTTTGCAATATCGTGGGTTGTATCTGAAGCAAACGTGGCAATCGGTAGGGGAGCAAAGATCGTATAGACTGCCAGCTCAAAGATACGACCGATGGAAATCACAAAGATAATGTACGCAATTGCCTTCATAACCAGAAAATATGGCTGCCAGAACAAGATCTCCAGTGTAGGCGTGAAGGATAAAACCTGTGTTGGATTCCCAAATGCATGATCCTCGAATTTAAGGTTTGCAGCATCAGGAAAAGCTGCATGTGGGTAGAACATTCTGACTGCATCTTGCGAGATTTCGTAGGTGAAGTCATGGCGATGCAAGCCAGCACCGAGGTTCTGCCAGTATTTAATCCATCCCTGATACCAGTGATCTGAATTAAATACTTCGTTTAGTAAATCTTCAGCTATGGAAATTGTATATGTCACACGATTTCCAGCTGGCAGGAAATTGGGGGTTGTACCGCTTCTATTCAATGTGGAGAATGCGCTATAAATATATCCGATGATCACGTCAGCATTTTGGACTACTTGTTTTACAACCACGATTTTTATTAGAAAAACCAATACATTTTCCCACTTGCTTGACCATTCAAAGTTAACGGTTTTCCGAAAAAAGTCCACCATTAACAGAAGTACCGAAACGATCAGTGCCAGCGTTCGGCTTCCTGCAATAATGGCATTTGCAACAGTGGTTTGCGAACTCATGTTGATGACTGTGTAGGGTGATACCTGTGCAAACTGAAATGCCTTTTGTAGCACTTCGTTGGCTTCATCAACATTTTCCGTGATCTTCACATACACGTCCTGTATGTCGTTATTGAACACGTCTGTTCCTGCATTGGCTATGACCGGAAAAAAGATGTTTAGCAATCCGATGATAATCACGAACATGTAGATGAATCGTCGGATTTTCTCGAAGCGGCTCAATGGCGGTTTTACCTGGCATGGTAGTCTTAGGGGCTTCACCATAAAAAACACCTCCTTTAGGTCACAAATAGGGGCAGAATGGTTGACACGGACATGCAAATCGCACCAGCTGCAAATGTTTTTAATCCGTTTATTTTTGTGGCGGCATTTTCATCCTTGATTGCAAATGCAAACATAATCGCACCGATCAATGCGCCCAGCGCACCTACTCGGCGTGTCCAGGTGCTGATAAATGTCATCACGCTGCTGAATATCGTGTTGGCATTCGTGGTTGAAAGAGAAAAAATACCCAGGTTCTGCACTGCGGCACGTATCATAAACCCTGATACCATAATTAGAACAGCGTTCAGCTGATCACGTGCATCGTCCGCTTTGATCGATAGCGCAAATTTGATGGCTCCGATAAATGCCACAATGCCGCCGATCCGGGCGATCCAAAGGCTGAAAAAGTTGATGCCGTTTTGCGCAAGCTGGGACGGAGTTCCGCTTGGTGGGTCTGGAAGAATCGTAGAAAGGAATTCTAATACTTGCGGAAATGCCATGATGCCCTCCTCGATAATATGATGCTGCCCCCGCTTGCAGGGGCAGCCTAAACAGTTACTCGAACAAATTGAACATGCTGGATGCCATACAAAGTGCTGCTACAACGAAACCTGCGACCATCGTGATTAAGCCCTTCTGTTTCTGTTCCGCATCCTCATGCTTGATTGCCAATGCAAACATGACTGCTCCAATGAATGCAATAAACCAGCCAATACGTCTGATCCAAGTAATAAAGAAGTTGATGGTGTTTTGGTAGGCGGTTTCAGCAGTTCCGGCAGCGGATGCAACGATTGTGCAGGCGGCAATTGTGATTGCAATGGCGGACAGGGTAACAAAGAGCTTTGCAGCTTTGTTTGTTTTCTTCAGTGTCAGTTTCTTCATAAAAACCTCTCTTTCAAAATTAAGACATGAACCCGATCATATCTTCTTGGTCGTAATAATCTGCGTCTTGGGCAAATGCGTATGTAGAAGGGGCGTGTTCGCTTACAATAGTGGTGATGTCCAAAACGTCTCCTTCATCCAGATCCGGATCGGCAAATGGCTCCTCATCGGGAACGTCATAGTGCCGTATGTCAGAATGTTCTGTTAAGGCGGATACCCCGACAGCTTCATCAAGTTCAACCTCCTCTCGCTCTTTGATTGGCTCACCGAGATCAGCTGATTCCCACGCTTCGGGAACAGAAAATTCCGGCTGGCTTTTGTTATACTGTACTCCATCATCGGGTTCTGCTCCTGGCTGCTCTGTTTGTTGCAGCAGTTCCGCAGCTTCTTCGTATGATGAAGGGAGTATCTGTTCGGCAGATACCTGGATCGTGTCTGATTGACCAAAGAACAATGCAATCTTTTCAGGCTCTTTTTCTGGTTCTGCTTGTTCGGCGGCAGCATTGCCGGAGTTGACATTTGTGTCAACTTTTTGGTGTGCTGCCGTGAATTCCTCAATCGTAACAGCGTGTACTGTAGCAACGTCAAAGGGCGGGAGAATTTTTCCGGAATCTCCCAGGAAAGCGTAGTTGGGATGTTTTTCAATCGGGTACTTGGTACAGTAAAAGGGATTGTGCGACCGAACCATTACAATGCAGTCGCTGATTGGCATCGTACTCAGTTCATTGGGCTGCATCAGTTCCCGTCCCAGGATGCTGTTATTTTCTGACGTGCTGGACTGCTTCCCTTTTGTGCGGTTCGTGCCACGTACATCAATCGTTTCTTTACCAAGTTGCTCAGAAATGGATTTTAGCGTACTTTCTTCTTTTCCACCCAGAAAAATCATGGTATCGCAATTGCCGGTGATATCCTCCCAGGTCTTTTCATACCTGGCTTTGAGCTGTGCCATATTTTGAATGATTACATTCAGGCTCATGCCCATGGATCGTACAAAGGCGATTTTCTGATCGAAATCCGGAATTTGCCCGATGTTCGCAAATTCGTCCATGATGCAGCGTACATGAACCGGAAGCACACCGTTGTGTACAAAGTTGGCACGGTCTGACAGCGTATCGAACATCTGGGTATACATCATTGCCGCCATGAAGTTGTAGGTGCTGCTTGTTGCGGAAATGATGATGAACAATGCTGTTTTTTCATCCCCCAGGGTTTCCAGATGGATGTTGTCGCAGCAAGTCAGATTTCGCAGATTCGTCAGATTGAAGAAGAATGTCTTAACATTCGCACTAGACAGAAAACTCTGTCCGGTTTCCTCCGGTGCATTACGCACCTCCTTGTACATCCGGTATGCCAGTGAATCAGGCTTACGTTTTTCAAGCTCCAGAAAGTCTTTGTCTAGCGGACAGAGGAATGCTTTGCTTCTTCGTGCTTCAAAGTCAGCGTCCGATTCATCCGGATTTTTGGTTAGGAAAAATCCATCCGGCAGCTGACTGCCACGGGGTGGATATTGCAGCTTCCGCATTTTTTCTGTGACTGAAAAGAAATTCAAATGGGATTCATCCCGAGTTTCCGGAATAATCAGACCGTTTTTATCCCTTTTTGCATTATACTCAGACTCCTCAAACAGCAAATAGACAAGGGCTTCCAGCATGGATTGACCTTTTTGCGACCAGAAATCTTCCTTTTCTCCATCCCCCTTTGTTGCCTTGAATAGCACATCCACCATTTTCTTGACACTGTCCTCGCTGACTTGTCCGTGTTCATCATAAACGTAATGGAATGGGTTGTAGTTGTTGGAATGATTCATCTGAATCGTATTGAATATACGCACCTTGTAACCGGCAGCACGGAGCATCTCGCCGCAGCTCCTAAGGAGTTCCCCCTTCGGATCCGTGATCACGTAGCTGGTATTCAGCTGCATGATATTGGGCTTGGCAAGGAAGCGTGTTTTACCGGATCCGGATCCACCAATGACTAAAACATGAAAATTAAGCAGATGCTGCTCGTTGTTTAGAGAGAGCATCAATTCTTTGGAGAGCAAGATATTGTTGTCGATCATCACGCCTCTAAAGTTGCCCTTCTCATCGTATACACGACGACCGTCAGGGGACTGGGTATCGTAGATTTTGATGGGGTGCATCTTGGGTGGTGCCGGATCGGCAAGCTGCTTCATTTCCTTTGTGTCCCCCCACTTGGCACTGCCGTGTTCTGTTCCACGGCGGTGCAGACGCTTCTTATCTTCACTGTACTTGTACAGCGCATAGATGCCTATTACAGAAGCACCGAAAAAGAGCATTTTTGGAACGTAACTGTTTTTGTTGTTCAGACGGGAGACAATGAATGAGGGATGTGAAGCAACGTAATTAAAACCTTTGCTCAGCTGAGAAATATCAACATGTCCGGCTTGATCCAGGGAACGATCCATGGCACCGCCCAGCATAGTGCAAACAATCAAAACAAAAACGCCGATTATGCAGTAGATAATCAGCGTCGTTGAGTCTATTTTTGGCTTTGGTTTTGGTGGTTGTGCCATTATCTTCTCGCCCCCATTGACGGCGGCGGAAGCTCCGGTGCAGGCGGTAGGTCTGGGACTTCTGCATCCGCAAGGACATTACCCTCTGGATGCAACTCGTGACCATTTCTGCTATGCATAGCGTCCGCACGTTGCTCCGCATGTTCTGTTGCCGCAGTTTCGACCTCAGAAGCGACAATTTCCTCACGCTCCTGCATGGCATCTATCTTAATTTCCTCAGCCTTCTCCACAATGGTTTCAGCCAATTCGGCGGAAACACCGAATTCATCTGCAACTCTATCTGCTGCTGCCTGTTTATCAGTAGTAGAGATATCTGCCGATTGCATGCCCATTGCTATCGTCATGGACTGTTCCCGAACCTCCTGAATTTGAATCGGCTTGTTCGGATTCTGCATTTCCGCTTTCCGAAATACGTCCTTCGCCATCTGCTTGGCAATGTGATCCGGAACGCCTTGCGATACATATAGTTCGCGAAGCTGCTGCAAAGATGCTTTCTTGTCTGAAAAAGAAAGCACCAGTTCTTTTTTGTCCTGCTGCGTATGATCAACACCCTCTGCATCCGTTTCAATGGCGGTAACGGTGCTGTCAACACGAAAAAAGTCCTTTTCCGTTCGGTTGACCTCACTGTGCATGCTGCTGATGGGCAGCTTTTTCGTGTAGACTGTATTGCCTTCTTCGTCTGTCTTGCGCAGTCCCAGAGCAACTGCCGTATCTCCCAAATTGAAATCCTGCTTGCTGAAGGTGTATTCTGCTGTATGTGTCTCCTGCATAGCGTAGAATGCGGCAATGTTTTCTGCCTTGTGAATGAGAGCCGTCTTATGCTTCCGATCCGTCAAGCCCAGTTGCTCGTCCAAGCTGAAACGCATTTGCTGTCGTGTCATTTTTTCCGGCTCAAGTACTGCAAAGGCGCCATCTTTGCTGGCAAATACAATCCGGGGCTGTTCATCCGATTTCGGAGTCAGACGCCAGCAAGAATACTCCTTGCAGATAGGATCCTCGTCTTCGACTGTAACATTGGCTTCCACCTGTTTGAATTGTGCGTGCGCACCGTCAGAGAAGAATTTTTCCTTCTGTTCTGCTTGCAGCATTTCTTCGCCAAATCGGGCGGATCCGAGCTGCGCCTTGATCTCATCCCAATCAAATGCCTTCTGCATTTCTGCTGCCAGCGTTTTCTTGTCCAGAATTTGATCAAAAGAGATTTCTTTCCCGGTTTTCTGGTTCTTGATGGTGATATAACCGGATTCGTCCCGGTCAAAAGCCAGATCGCTTTTTACATCGTTGCATTGTTGCACAAAGGAATCCCTGGTCATTTTAATTGCTTTTTCGTCTTGCTTCTCGAAGATGCATAGGTTTTCGCCATCAGCAGTTTGAATAAACTGGGCAGAAAGATCATTTTTATTAAAGTGCGTGGTCAGAAATGGGATTTCCCAGGCGTCACAACGGAAATTCCCCAGCTCTTGCGGACGCTCTGCAATCTTGCTTTTCATTAGCTCCGTGCAGAGTTGCTTGAATAGGGGGAGATCACCTGTTCGAACGGTCGCAAAAATGTTATCCTTGCTCTTGGCATTAGAGAATGCGACTGGAATCCCATACCGTTTGGCTTTCTGCGCAATAAACTGCATATCCGCTTTAGTCAATGCATTTTCGGACATGGAAAGCGTATCTCCGATCGTTTTAGCGTTGGAGCGCAAGGTGTCCATTCCAACCTGACCGGGTTTGATGCTGGTCAGATCCGTGCTGCTGACCTTTGGCTGCTTATTATTGCTGCGTTCACGCTGCCGATTCATCTCCGCCAGCATGCGCATGATCAGGTCAATCAATTCCTTGGCTGTATGCGCAGCCACGTCAGCGCCCTTTTGGACAACTTGCAGGGTTACGCCGGTTACGTCATCCGACATATTCATTGTAATTCACTCCTTTTTGCATAAGAAAAGCTCCGGTATTTGTATACCAGAGCTTCGTCTCATATCTTCGATTTTTAAAGTTGACACAAGTAGCAACTTGCTGTGCTGAAAAAGAAAATCAGGAAACTGTTGACTTGTAGTCGTACACACCAATGCGCTGTGTTACTACTTCGTTGAACAGTGTATCCAAGTCAGCGTAGCCAATGTAGCGTAGTCCATCGTGTTCAAATGCGACACCCCAAACTCCAAACGAGACACTTCCGTATGGTTGTTCTGCATTAGCTAGATTAAACGAGCATGTTCCGTCATTTAATAGCATAATATCACTATATTCGACATAGGAATAGTACGAAAAATCCTGAGTTTTGATCTCATATACATAGACTAGGATGCTATTGGGGTTCGGCATACCTTCTTTAGTGGTGAGCAGATAATTGCCTAGCAGCGTAATGCTGTCCAGATCGGACGGATTGTCCCAATAAGATGCAATTTCCGACTTCAGCAGATCCTGACCGTGGGACTCCATTTTTTTGCTTGCATCCGCAGGAAGTTCATTCAGGGACATAAGGTAGGATTGCAGCCCCTCTACAGTATAGGTCTTCTCTGTTTCAGTCAGTCGGTATCCCTTGTCTGCAAGATTGCTGACGCTGGCATCGCTGACTGTAACCTTAATGGTGTCTCCATTGCGCAAGCCCTCTTTGGGCGCAATACTGAATTGGACTGTTTCGGGCAGATCGGTCAGTGCTGAATTGTCAACGACTGCTAAACCATCTGGAGCTGTGCCGGAATACTGAATTTTGATCTTATCAAAGGGGTTGATTTCTATCGCTTCCTGTAGCCCGGAAACTTTGATATCTACGTCCTCTGTCACGAGCTTGATCTTGTACTCAGATTCCAGTTTTTCAATGTTTGATGTATCCCACTTGAATTTAACAGTTTCCCCGTTTGAAAGCCCAGTGGATTTATCAAAGTCTGCTGATAGGCTGTCATGCAGCTTTTCAAGTACTGCCTGGTAATCCCACATGGAATACCCATCTTTCAGTCCGAATGCTTCATGGTTGTCTTCTACAAGTTGATCCAGTGATACGTTCCATCCGATGCTACCGTCACCGTCATAACCGCCTACTTCTGTAGTCAGATAGTCGTTAACCTTGATCTCAGTGCTTCCACAAGCGGTCAGCAGTAAGCACATGGCAGATGCAGCTGCAAATAAAATACGTCTTTTCCCCATAAATGACCTCCATTTGAAGTAATATGATATATTGTAGCACATTTTGATGTGCATGTCAATCTGATTTTTCCATATACATCACCAATATTGTAAAATAGATTCAACATCCGCCTTGCTTTTTTTGCTGAATGCCATTTTCAGACCATGCAGTAGGTCATCAATTTGTGTTTTCGAAAAATCGGCTTCTTTGGCAGCGGCAATCAGGTAGCCCTCTATGGTATTGTTGTACCAGCCACTATCACAAAGAAAGTCAATCTGTTCATGGGTTAGTGACTGTGCCCAGTTCAATAATTTGTTGAACTCTTGAGAATGCTTTTTTCCGTTTTCAGGCACAGGTCGAACGGGTTCTTGTTTTGCGGCATCAGCAGGGGAGTGGGGCGGAGCGTATGCTGGTTCGGTTACATCGGAACCTTCAAAAAAGTTGCTACTTGTGTCAAC
>NZ_FR894860.1:0-918 GCF_000434255.1 Ruminococcus sp. CAG:379
GGCATCAGAATTTCGCCAAAACTGATAGCAAGCTCCTGTAATTGTGATTTCAGAATGGTGAGCTGACCGCCGAGGTTATCCTGCATGACGGCAGCCATTTTCTCGGTCACCCCGTTGTAGCCGTCTACTTCATCTGAGCAAGTTGCGATGGCATTCTGTAGCTTGTCGATATCTCCCGGCGCAGCATTCATCAGTGCAAGGAAGCCGGACATTGCATTCTTGCCGACCAGCGCCTGTGCCGCCGATGCCTGTTCCGATTCAGATAGTTGTGAAAATGCAGAGCGGCAGTCGGCTAAGATATCATTGAGATCACGCATTGAGCCGTCAGCATTTGTTGTTGCAATTTCCACCTCACCGATGGAATCGCCGCAGATCTTCACATCTCCGGCTAAGGTGTTCATGATGGTTCGCAGAGCAGTACCGGCTTGTGTTGATTTGATACCGCTGTTTGCCATTAGACCTATTGCTTGAGCAGTATCCTCACAGGAAAAGCCTAAAGCACCTGCCACAGGTGCGCAATATTTGAAGGTTTCACCCATCATGGACACATTGGTATTTGCATTTGAACTTGCCGCCGCCAGCACATCAGCAAAATGACCGCTGTCGGCAGCAGTTAAGCCGAAAGCGGTCAGAGCGTCCGTGACAATATCTGAGGTGGTTGCGAGATCTTCACCACTTGCCGCCGCAAGGTTCATGATGCCCTCGATACCGCCGAGCATATCTGATGTTTTCCAGCCTGCCATCGCCATATAGTTCATCGCTTCAGCGGCTTCGGATGCGGAGAATTTTGTCTTTGCGCCCATTTCCCTTGCTTTATCTCGGAGGGCTTGTAAGTCATCTCCGGTAGCACCGGATACGGCGGAAACTTTAGACATAGCTGAATCGAAGTCAGCGGCAGTCTTGACAGCGGCTGTACCC
>NZ_FR894860.1:1012-1272 GCF_000434255.1 Ruminococcus sp. CAG:379
TTTTCGAGCATTTCACCCGCCTGACCGAGCTTGGCAAGAGCCGTACTGGAAGCCTCCGCCTCACGCTGGAGGTTCTGTAGCTCCTGTTCCGTCTCGATGATCTCACGCTGGAGTGCATCGTACTGCTCCTGCGAAATGTCGCCGTTGGCGAGAGCCGTGTTTGCCTGTTCCGCAGCGGTTTTCAGGGTTTCCAGCTTTTCTTTGGTAGCCGTCACCGCATCGGCGAGGAGCTTTTGCTTTTGCGATAGCAGTTCCGTGTT
>NZ_FR894861.1:0-3497 GCF_000434255.1 Ruminococcus sp. CAG:379
CTGTGGTGCCGGACACACCGGCGGATCCCAGCTATGTGGGCACGGAACTGACCGATGTCCGGACAGAGGGCAGCCGGGTGGATTTTACGGCAGTGTCCTATTATACGGATCCGGAAACCGGGGAGGATCTGCCCACCCGAACGGCTGTATTTTCCCTGATCGCAGAGGAGGATGGCTGGAAAACGGCGGCACTGACGCTGCCCTATTGAGTGCCTGCGGCGCAGGGCTGGGAGCGGTTTTCCCGGTGCGGTTATACAAGCCCCCCTTTGCCGTTCAGTAACCATTTGCTTGTGACGTATTTTTGATAATCTGCGTGCTACGGCTACGCAGCACCGATTTACCAATGGCTTGGGGAGATGTGTATTACTCTATTTGCTTAACCGTGACTCTATTTGATTAACCGGATGGGTCACGCATGACCCATCTACCGGTGTGCGAGCGACAACCTCTTTGAGAGGGGAGAGAGCGCATCTGACGATGCTTATTCTCTCCCCTCCCAACGGTTTTCTCTCGCGCTCTCTTTTCCACAACCCACCCCACTCTTGTGGAGAACGGACGGGCTGAACAGTATCCACGATTCCAGCAGCTAGACTGATTTTGCACCGTTCTGTGAAACATTGTGGAAATGTGCAGCCTACAGGTGTATACCATAGGGGATGGGGAAGGGAAATGGCAGCCGGGCTGCCCCCCTTTCCCCTGGGTTGCCTCCTCAAGATAACGGTGAACCTCTACTGCGCATCCCCAGCACACAGAGCATCATAGAACGCACGAAAGAAGATGGTCACCCAAAAAGTAAAACGGCAAACCATAAAGAACTCCACATAGACCCCTGTCAGCAAAAGAAACCCAAAATCGCCCACTGTGCAAACAGGCTATTTCCTATGCAATCGTCTTATTTTTCAAATAGCCCCTTGCCAAACCCGCCGGTTCATGGTATGATAGGCACAGAGCCCATTGGCACCCTCGCTCTGCTGAATAGGGCACAAGGCGGCACCCATAGCTTCTGTGGAGCGCCAGCTTAAATGATCAAAAATAAAGGAGTATAAACCTATGCAGTACGGTTACTTTGACCTTGCAAACAAGGAATACGTCATCACAAGACCTGACACCCCTGCTCCCTGGGCAAACTACCTGGGAGATCCGGAATACGGCGCTATGATCTCCAACAACGCCTGCGGCTACAGCTTTGTAAAGAGCGGCGCAAACGGCAGAATTTCCCGGTTCCGGTTCAACAGCAATATGGCGCTGCCCGGCAGATATATCTACATCCGGGACAACGACACTGCGGATTACTGGTCTGCATCCTGGCAGCCGGTGGGCAAGCCCCTGGATCAGTACAAGAGCGTATGCCGCCACGGTACCGCTTACACCATTATGACTGCGGATTATGCAAACGTGCATTCCGAGACCACCTACTATGTACCCTATCACCAGACCTATGAGGTTTGGCGTACAAAGATCACCAACACCTCCGACAAGCCCAGAAAGCTGTCCGTGTTTGGCTTTGTGGAATTCACCAACGACAACAACTACGAGCAGGATCAGGTAAACCTCCAGTACACCCTGTTCATCACCCGCACCAGCTTTGAGGAAAACCGCATTATCCAGCACATCAACGAAAACAGCGGCAAGGACGCTTCCGGCTCCAACCACAAGGAGCGTTTCTTCGGCATGGTGGGCGCTCCGGTTTCCGGCTGGAACGGCAACCTGGACAGCTTCATCGGCCCTTATCGAACCTATTCCAACCCCATCGCCGTAGAGCAGGGGAAGTGCGACGGCAGCATGAACTACAACTCCAACGCATGCGGCGCCCTCCAGAGCGACCTGGAGCTGGCACCCGGCGAAACCGCAGAGCTGATCTACATTCTCGGTCAGCGCAACAGCGCAGAGGCTGCTGCCATTCTGGACACCTACAAGACGCCGGGCAAGGTGGATGCAGAAATCGCAGAGCTGAAGAATTTCTGGCACAAGGAGCTGTCCAACTTCCAGGTGAACACCCCCAGCCCGGAATTCAACAACATGATCAACGTATGGAACGCTTACCAGTGCTTCATCACCTTCATCTGGTCCCGTGCGGCATCCTTCGTATACTGCGGTCTGCGCAACGGCTACGGCTATCGGGATACCGTCCAGGATATCCAGGGCATCATTCACCTGGATCCGGAAATGGCAGCAGACAAGATCCGCTTTATGCTCTCCGCACAGGTTGACAACGGCGGCGGTCTGCCCCTGGTGAAGTTCAACCACAATGCGGGTCATGAGAACACCCCGGACGATCCGGAGTATGTAAAGGAAACCGGTCACCCCTCCTACCGGGCGGACGATGCTCTGTGGCTGTTCCCCACCATTGTGAAGTACATCGGGGAAAGCGGCAACAAGGCATTCCTGGATGAGATGATCGTATACGCCAATGGCGGCGAGGCTACGGTGTATGACCACCTGAAGAACGCCATCCGGTTCTCCATGGAGCGGCTGGGGGCACACGATATGCCTGCCGGGCTCCATGCGGACTGGAACGACTGTCTGCGGATGGGCGCCAAGGGCGAGTCCACCTTTGTGGCATTCCAGCTGTACTATGCGATGCGCGTGATCCGGGATATGGCACAGCAGCGGGGCGACAGCGAGTATGTAGCTTACATCGACGATATACAGGCAAAGCTGGGCGCATCCCTGGAAAAGTGCTGGGATGAGGATCGGTTCATCCGGGGCATCCGGGAAGACGGAGTCGTTGTGGGCGCAAAGAAGGATCCGGAAGCCTCCATGTGGCTCAATCCCCAGAGCTGGGCAGTGATCTCCGGCTTTGCAAGCAAGGATCAGGCAAAGCAGTCCATGGAATCCGTACACCGGATTCTGAACACCCCCTATGGCATCAAGCTGCTGGATCCTCCCTACAGAGCGCATTACTTTGACGGTGCTCTGATGCACATCTTCAATCCGGACACCAAGGAAAACGGCGGCATCTTCTCCCAGTCCCAGGGCTGGGCCATCCTGGCGGAAAGTCTGCTGGGTCACGGAAACCGTGCCTTCGAGTACTTTATGGAAAGCTCCCCGGCTGCCATGAACGACAAGGCGGAGATCCGTGTCATGGAGCCGTATGTGCACGGTCAGTTCACCGAAAGCACCGCTTCTCCCTATGCCGGCCGCTCCCATGTACACTGGCTCACCGGTACCGCATCCACCGTTATGGTAGGCTGCGTAGAGGGGATCTGCGGCATGCGTCCCAATGCGGACGGTCTGGTGATCTCTCCCTCCATTCCCTCCTCCTGGGACGGCTTCACCATCGAGAAAAACTTCCGTGGCAAGCATCTGTCCATCCGGGTAGAGAATCCCAGCCACGTTCAGAGTGGCGTCAAGTCCCTGACCCTCAACGGCAAGGAGCTGTCCGGTGACTTTGTTCCCGCAGATGAGCTGAAGGATCAGAACGAAATCACTGTTGTACTGGGCTAAATACAAACAGAATCGGGTCTGTATGGTTTCATACAGACCCGTTTTTTGTC
>NZ_FR894862.1:0-4877 GCF_000434255.1 Ruminococcus sp. CAG:379
GAGCCATCAAACGCCACGCAATCACCTCCTACAGAAACGCGTCTGCAATTTCCTCGTCGTCACATTCATATTCAATGGCGATCTCCGCCTGGATCCGCCGTACCCGATCCCGTTCCGCATCATCCCGGATCCGGGTGGGATCCGCCGCCCGGTATGCCATGCGTTTTTTCAGCGGGCAGTCCTCCGGCAGCGCCTGCATCAGACTGCGGAACTCCCAATAATGCAGATGGTCGATCCGGATCAGATCCATGCCGTAGCACTGGCGGAATGCACCCAGAATGTAGGCTGCGTCCTGGGCGTAGGACAACACCGGTCGGGTCGGCTTACCGTCCATGCGCCGCTGCTGCCGCCCGGTCAGCAGGGGTTCTGCCGTAAAGAACCATTTCAGGGCACGCAGCGCCTTGGTGGCATCCGGCGGTCTGGCATCCAGATACCACTGGAGTGCTGATACCGCCTTGTCCCGCTGGGGGATATCCGGATCCAGAATCAGATCCGCAAATGCGATCCAGTCTCGGAAATCCGTGACCACCGGATAGTCCACCCCATCCACCTGCACACATTCGGGCAATGGATCAAACAGTAAATTGATCATTTCTGCCGCCTCCGCTGGGCACGGTTCTGGGGCAGATACCGGGCAATCTGCGCCCTGGCCGCATCCCGGGCGGTTCGCTGGGCGGACACAAACGCCAGGAATGACGCATAGACTGTCTCACATTCCGCAGCACTGTATTTCTTTTTGTGAATCTTTTCGGCGGTGCCGTCTCCGAAGATGCAGTCATACATGTTGTAGAACGTGGTGCAGTATGCTCTGGTGATCTCGGATGCAGTTCCGTCCTTGGGAATCTGCTTTGCAGCTTCTCCCATTTGTTTGAACGCCCGCTCGTAGCGTTCCAGATCGCCGATGTCGTCAATGTCCAGCACCAGGGTGGTGCCGTTGATTTCCCACTTTGTCAGATCTTCCTGGTTCATTGGCTCTCCTCCTTAAAAAAACTGCGGGCACATTACGTGTCCGCAGTGAATGTGACGGTTTTCCAAGCATCGGTGGATGTGACCTCGCCGAATACCTGTGGCCCCCGGCATTTGAAATCGCCGGCTCTTGTGTATGCCTCCACCTTGTCACCCTCGCCGTTGGGGATGACGGCATAGGAACGCTTGACCGCCCGCTTGGATCCGCTGGTTTCTCCCTCCTGATCCAGGAATACCACAATGATCTCCCGGACAGCGTCCTCTCCCAGCTGCTCCTCATCGGCGATATTGGCAATGTCCGCATGCACGGTGTTGCCCATCTCCTCGTCAAACGCATAGGAGATGGATTCTGCATATCCCACTACATCCTCGATGGCGGCATCCTCATCCACATATTGACGGCTGTAGGTTTTTGGGTTTTTGGATTTGCTCAGTGACGTGAATTTGGTCATCCGGGTATATGTGGTTGTCCCGGATTCCGCAGCGGGTACCCCGTAGTATGCCCGCCGCTGGGATCGTTTCACCAGTTTTCCCATTATGATTCCTCCTTTGTGTACAGTAATCTGCACTGAATCTGATACCGTGCATTGTGGTTGGTGTCTTCGAGCAGCACATAGCCGCCAGTGGTTGGCTCGATACTCTGTGCAGTGCAGCCATCCGGCAGCCGTGGCAGGATGTCTGCATCATTGTTCTGGCGCAGCCATTCTGCAAACTGCTCATAGAACTGGCTGTTTGCCAGGTTCTGCACCGTGTCCGTGCCGTATGCCTCCCGGGATGCAAACACAAACAGGTACTGCCACAGGCAGCCGCCGTCTGTGTACTGGGTGTACACCGGATCGCAGGGGACGGATTCCACCACATATTCAATGGGGTCCGCCCCCAGATAATCCAGGTTCAGCCGCCCATCCTCCAACAGAGGGCAGCCCGCCACATAGTCAACGATGGCTTCAATAATGGACTTCATTTCAGCTTGCCTCCCGATTTCTCCCGGATCTCATCCTTGTGATCGGCTTTCATGCGCTCAAACCAGTACTTGCCCCGCAGCCCACCATTCTGGGTGCCTTCCTGGCCACGTCCGGCGTTAGTGTAATAGTTCTGCCGTGCATAGGGTGCGATGTATTTCACTACACCCTCCCCGATGACGGTGCCCAGGATGCCGGATTTTTTCAGCATACCGGTGCGCATGGGCACATATGGATCCGATTGGCGCAGCACCTCGCTGTCCACCATCTTCTGTACGGCGTCAAACTGCTCATTCCGTCGTTTTGCAAAATCATCATTCCAGATCAGCTTGGCTTTTCCGGATTTCGATTCGGAAATAATGCCCCTTGGGGTCTTGATCTCTATCATGACATCACCCCTTTACACAAAAGTGCTGCAGCTCCGGACTGCCGTACCGATTGTCCTCACAGGATAGAATGGTATAGGCATCATCGTACTTCTGCAGCAGTGCAGCCACAGTGGTGTTGGCATCGATGTCCTCCCGTATCAGCCCCCGGATGATCAGATCACCGGGCGCAAGGGTGTATGCGCCGGATGGATCCGACGCATAGTCCTTGGGCGGCTTGTAGGGCTTTTCACATGCATCCGCCGGGATGTATACGGTCACGGAGTTGTCGGAGATATCCCCCTTGTCTCCGTGCCGGTGGGCATGGCTGCCGTCCCAGAACACTCCGTGGATCTGGGTGCGCACCCAGGTATCCCGGCGGTTTTTCCGATCTAACTGCCGGTTGTAGACCGTACAGTCTGCGTTGGTGTACATCATTCCACCCCCCGGAACATCAGGCCGTACCGGGACAGATACATGTACGCCAGCTCATACCGCCGTTTCTGCCGTGCAGTCTGGTTGGTGCTGCTGTCGGCATAGGACACAGAATAGTCGCCCACCTTTTCGGCGGTCTTGCCGTCCCGCTGTTCCTGCTTCTGGATCAGATCCGCCATGGCACAGCAGCACATTTTTACCGCCCTGCCGGTGGTATCGTCCGCCAGAATATCCTCCGTAATGCGGTCGTGGGTCACAGACGCCAGGTATTCCGACGCCCGGGCGGCCGCAAAGGTGTACTCCTCATCGGACAGCCTGCCTCCGTACAGGGTGCGGTAGTAGTCGTAGTCAGCGTACATGCCTGTCACCTCCGACTACTTGATCTTGTCCGCCGCTGCCGTGACATAGGTCACAGCCACCACCTTGGAACTGGACAGGTTGACGATCTCGATCACGTCACCCACGCTGACAGCGATTTCGGTAGTGCCGGAGGTCAGCGCCGTGCCGCTGTAGCTGCCGGAGGTCTGGTTGTAGGTTGCCCGGGCAGTGGGGTTTACCTTGTAGGCGTAGGTCGTGCCGGTGTTGCCTGCGCTGATGGTGGCGATGGTGGTGCCCTCGGCGCTGCCCTTTGCCAGGGTGGCGGTCAGACTGCCCGGTGCATATACATTCTGGATCGCCTTGGGGCGCAGTACCTTGTGGGCATAAACCATGCGACCGTTGACCCAGCTTGCGCCGATGTGTTTGCCGTCCTTCAGGTCCTCCAGCTTGACCGGCACGGAAAATTCCTTGACCCGGGCTGCAAACCGGGGATGCCCGGCGATAAACATCAACCCGGCGGTGTCGTCGTTGAATTCATAGACGGTAAATCCGGCGATCTTGCCCACAGCGCCGGTCTGCTTGATCTGATCCCCCAGACCGGATGCGCCGACGAAGTGATCCTTATCCTTCAGCAGCATGGCATAGAAGTCCGGCGTGGCAAGCAGATATCTGCCATCCGTGGGCACATTGGCTTTGCTCATTGCCCGGCGTACATCTACGATCAGGTCATAGGCGCTGGATGCGTCCACGCTGGCTGCATTGTATGCGGTACCCTCCGCCAGCAGCACGGTTGCGCCGTCGGTGTCAACGGTTTTGGCCAGGGAATAGCCTGCGCTGTCCAGCCGATCCGCCACCAGATTGGCAGGTACGGCTTCGGCATCATAGCCGTCAATGATTTCTCCCACAGCCTTGTCCTTGTTGATGGTCAGGGTCTGATAGGTGGTGGTGCCGTTGGTGGCGGTGATGCCGGCAGCCTTGTCGTAATCCGACACCTGCACCTCCGTATCCCGTACCGGGATCTTGACGGATCCGGCGCTGGGCTTGCCTTCGTAGTCGTTGTTGAAAACCACGCCGTCCTTCAGCACCAGGCTGTCCCGCAGCTTGGCGAGAACCAGGTCAGAGTAGCGTTCCTGCTGTTCGTGTTCCATATTGATTCCTCCTTAGTCTCTCGGCGCAAGGCCGGGGTTCTTGGCGTAAAATGCTGCCTCCACGCTGTTGGCAGCCGGTTCGTGGTGCATGGTGGATGCCACCACACGGGCTTCCGGCTTGGTGTCCAGGAATGCGCCAGGATGGCTCTCCCGGAACTTGCTGACGATATCGTCGCCACCAATGAGCTTGCCTGCGTCATCGAACTGCAAGCCTGCATCCGTCAGCTGCTTGGTGACATGCGCCTCGTACACGTCGTCCCGGAGACCCAGCCCCTTCACATAGCCCTCCAGCCTGTGCTTGTGCTGCATGGCAGTCTTATCCGCTTCTGCGGCTTCGTACTTAGTTTTCCAGTCCTCCGCAGCAGCCCTGATGCTGTCGATGTCCATTTCCCTGAACCCGGCGATCTGCTTGTTGGCTTCCTCCAGCTGCGCCTGGATCCCGGCGGTTTCCTCAGCGGCAGCCTTGACCTCTGTCGCTGCCTGGGTGATGATCTGGTCGGCAATGTCGTCTGCAATGCCCAGATCCGTCAGAAACTGTTTTTCCATTCTGTTCATCCTTTCTGTGTTTGGGTATAAAAATAGCGCCTGCTGTCAGGCGCAAGAGGGACTGCGGTTGTGGATCATGGCAACCTCCCTGGGCATAAAGAAAACGCCCTGAAAAGGACGTTTCAATGCGGTTTATG
>NZ_FR894863.1:0-492 GCF_000434255.1 Ruminococcus sp. CAG:379
AATTCCCCGGTGCATCTGCCGCACAAACTTTGTGCGGTGTTGCCTAAAAATTACCCTGTAAGCACAGAGAATTCTTGCACTAAACAATTATATCGTATCAGGGCGATTCTGTCAAGCATTTTTCTCAACTTTTTATGAAAAAGAACGATTCTGACGAATTTTCACAAAAAAAATCACCGGACTTGTACATGCACATACAAGAAACCGGCAAGAAGGGGGTGTCAGTGAGCGGTGTATACCGCAGAAAAGGAGGCGATTTTTATGACGGAACAGACAAAACGGATGCGCAGACAGTTTTGCAGTCTGTATGCAATGCTGGGGAATGTTTCCGAGGCAGCCCTCCGGGCAGGCTTTGACCCGGATACCGCATTTCAAAGCGGACTGGAAATTCTAGGAATGCCAGCCTATCAGCGACTGGTGCATCGGCTGACCAGAATGCCCCGGATCGACCCGAAACAGCAGGTGCATGTGGGACTGGAGCGGCTTGCTTTC
>NZ_FR894863.1:543-801 GCF_000434255.1 Ruminococcus sp. CAG:379
GACCCTGCTTCTCAGCGAGGAGTCCTTGTCCGGGGAGCAGCTTTCCCGGCTGGATCTGTTCAATGTGTCGGAGATCAAAAAGGTGAAGGGCGGGGGACTGGAAATCAAGTTTTTTGACCGGCAGAAGGCGCTGGAGCGGATGTACGAGTATGCATCCTCCGCAGACAGCGGTGCCACTGCCCGTTCCCTGCTGGCGGCACTGGCAGGCGGAGGGGATGGGGAAGATGGAGTTTAAGCCCTTTTCCAAGAAGCAGTCCC
>NZ_FR894863.1:829-7704 GCF_000434255.1 Ruminococcus sp. CAG:379
GGCTGGTGGAGCCGCCGGGAAACCAGCGGTTATGACGCCATTATCTGTGACGGCGCCGTCCGAAGCGGCAAAACCACCGCCATGTCCCTGGGGTTTGTGAGCTGGGCTATGACCACCTTTACCCGGCAGAGCTTTGCCATCTGCGGCAGAACCGTCACCGCCCTGCGGCGGAATGTGGTGGTACCCCTGGTGGAAATGCTGGGAAATCTGGGGTTTACCTGCATTGAGAAGCTCAGCAAAAACTACATCGACATCAGCATGCAGGGGCGCTGCAACCGATTCTACCTGTTCGGAGGAAAGGACGAATCCTCCGCCGCCTTGATTCAGGGGATCACCCTTGGGGGGATCTTTCTGGACGAAGTGGCGTTGATGCCCCGATCCTTCGTAGAACAGGCCATTGCCCGGTGCTCTGTCAGCGGATCCAGGCTCTGGTTCAACTGCAACCCGGATCACCCCTACCACTGGTTCTATCGGGAATGGATCTGCAAAGCGGCGGAGAAAAACGCCCTGTACCTGCACTTCACCATGGAGGACAACCTGTCCCTGACGCCACGGATCCGGGCACGGTACCGGCGGCTTTACGCCGGGGTGTTTTACGACCGGTTCATTCTGGGAAAATGGACTGCCTCCAGCGGTCTGGTGTACCCCATGTTCCGGAAGGATGCCCACCTGTTTACGGAACCCCCTGCATGCACCCGGTTCGTGGTATCCTGCGATTACGGCACGGTGAATCCCACCTCCATGGGGCTTTGGGGAGAATCCGGCGGCGTCTGGTACCGGCTTGGGGAATACTACTACGCATCCCGGCAAACCGGCATTTCCCGGACGGACGAGGAGCATTATACCGCCCTGGAGCAGCTATGCAGCGGCAGAACCATTGACTGTGTTGTAATCGATCCCTCCGCAGCCAGCTTTATGGAGTGCATCCGCCGCCACGGCAGATTCCGGGTGATTCCGGCGAAAAATGACGTGCTCAGCGGCATTCGCCGGGTCAGCGACGCTCTGAAATCCGGCAGGATCCGGATTCACACAAGCTGCAAGGACTGCATCCGGGAATTCTCCCTGTATCAGTGGAACGAAAAGGCAGGCGGGGACGTACCCCTGAAGGAGCATGACCACGCCATGGACGATCTGCGTTATTTTGTCAGCACCATCCTTGCAAAGGAGGAAAAATCGCCGTTTTTCGTAGCATCTCTCACACGGGACAGGGGAATGTTCCACGTGGAACATTCCGGCGAAGTCTGTGAAACAACATAATTGTTCCACGTGGAACAATCGGGAAACATCGCTCATTTTGTCAGAACAGGAGGTTTACTGTGAAATCATCTGCCTCATCCGCCCCCGTGCTGATGCAGACTGTACGCCGGGAGTCATCCCTACGGCACAGGTTTGCCATTGATCCTGCGGAAAAAGCTCTGTACGAGGGGCTGCGGCATCAGATCCCCATCCTGGACGCTGCCATCACCAAGATCGTGCGTCTCACGGGGGGATACCGCATCACAGGTAAGAACAAAAGCGTCCAGAAGCAGCTGGAGCACTTTACGGAGAATGTGCCGGTTGGATTGACCGGCATGTCCCTGCCGGCGTTCACGGACTGCTTTCTGGATCATCTGCTCACCTACGGCAGCGCTGTGGGAGAGCTGCTCATCGACCGGGAGACCATGCAGGTTGCCGGACTTGCAAACGGAAGTCTCGCCGGACTGGAGGTGCGGCAGGGACGATCGCCGCTAGAGCCGGTATACATCCGGCACCAGGGGGAGGAGCAGCTGCGGCTGCCCTTTCCGGAGCTGATCGTTTACTCCGCCCTGAATCCGCCGCCGGGATCCCCCTACGGACGATCCCTTCTGGCAGGTCTGCCTGCCCTCAGCGGCATTTTACTCCGCATTTACGAGTGCATCGGTCAGAACTACGACCGTGCCGGCAGCATTCGCTATGCGGTTACCTATAAGCCTGGCGCAGACGGCACGGAGCAAGCCTTTGCCGCAGAGCATGCAAAACAGATCGCCCGGGAATGGAGCGATGGCATGGCGGCGGCAAGATGCGGCGAGATCCGGGATTTCGTTGCGGTGGGCGATGTGGACATCAAGGTCATCGGCGCAGAAAATCAGCTGTTCGACACCAATGTACCGGTGCGGCAGCTGCTGGAGCAGCTGGTGTCCAAGCTGTCCATCCCCCCGTTCCTGCTGGGCTTGTCCTGGTCCAGCACGGAGCGCATGTCCTCCCAGCAGGCGGATATCCTCACCTCAGAGCTGGAATATTTCCGCCGGCTTCTGACCCCGGTGATCCGGCGGATCGCCCGGCTGTATCTGGAGATCCAGTATGGTCTGGACGAGCCGGTGGACGTGGAGTGGGACAACATTAATTTACAGGACGAGGTGGAGCTTGCGGAGGCACGGCTCAAAAACGCACAAGCAAAGGAACTGGAACTGAAGCTTTTAAAGGAGGAAGCAAATCATGTATGACACCATCAAGCTGGAAAAGAGTATGTACAATCTGACGGGGAAGTCCTTCTCCCAGGCGCTGGAGGAGATGGATCCCACCACATCCTATGCGGATTCCCCCCTGGGAAAGCTGGACGCCTTTGAGCGTCAGCTGAAACGCTTTGACATTCATCTGAACGGCCCGGACTGCGATCGGGTAGAGAAATTCTTCACCACCACGGAAAGCGCCGTGCTGTTCCCGGAGTTTATCCGCCGGGCGATCCTGGCAGGCATGCGGGATTCCATTCTCACGGAGCTTGTGGCGGTGGAAACCAAGACCACTGCCCCCAGCTACACGCCCTTTAGCATCAGCGACGGCAACAGCGGCTTCTCCACCACCACCGATGAAGGAGCAAAGCTGCCTGCTACCGCCATTACCCTGGCAAGCACCGCCGTATCCATGACCAAGTTCGGCAGACTCATCACCGCCTCCTACGAGGTGATCCGGCAGCAGAAGCTGGACGTGTTTGCAGTGACCCTCCGCTCCATCGGCATGCGGCTGGCAAACGCCGTCACCAAGCAGGCGCTGGATACGCTGTACAACGGCACCACCCCCGCCGGTCTTGCCAGCACCTCCACCGGCTTTGGCTACGGGGATCTGGCGGCACTGTACGGCAAATTCACCGACTATGATCTGACCACCGTCATCACCACGCCGGAGCTGCTGTCCAAGATCCTTGCCATGAGCCAGATGGAGAACCAGCGCCAGGGCAAGCAGGGAGAGCTACTGCTGCCCTTTGGCGCAAAGCTGGTGAAATCCTCCCAGCTGTCCGGCAACAAGATCATCGGCATCGACAAGCGCTTCGCCCTGGAGCAGATCTCCTGCGGGGACATCATTCTGGAAACCGACAAGCTCATCGACTGTCAGCTGGATCGCATCGCCGTATCCGTCAGCGTGGGCTTCCGCACCCTGATGGGAGATGCAGTCAAGTCCATCAGCTGGACATAAGAAAACACCGCACAAAACAGCACGCTCCGGTCAGTTCTGATCGGAGCGCACTGCTATACGAAAGGAGAATGGATATGGAACAGAGCAAACTGCTGGAACAGCTGAACCGGTTTACACGCCGGAAGCATACCGCACAGGAGGTGTACATGTTTGACGTGATTCTGTGCGACAACGAGGTGGACCGGGACGGAGAATGCTTTACCAAGCAGGCGTTGGAGACCCTGTGCCGCCGGTTTGAGGGAGTTACGGGCATTTTCGACCACGACCCCAAGAGCAGCCGCCAGACCGCTCGGATTTTTGCCACGGAGCTTGTGGAGGATCCGGCACGGCGGACAGCATACGGGGCGGCGTATACTTATCTGAAGGCATGCGCCTATATGATCCGGACGGATTCCAACCAGGATCTGATCCGGGAGATCGACGGAGGCATCAAGAAGGAGGTCAGCGTGTCCTGCGCCGCCAAAACCAGCCGCTGCTCCGTCTGCGGCAGCACCGGGGCATGTGCCCACGAAAAGGGCAAGGTGTACGGGGGCAGGCTGTGCTACCGGGAACTGGAGGACATCAGCGACGTGTACGAGTGGAGCTTTGTGGCGGTGCCTGCCCAGGTGCATGCAGGAGTCACCAAGCAGTACGGTGCGTCCGGGGGCGAGGATCCGGTGCGGAAGGCGCTGCAAGCCCAGCTGGATGCCCAGCAGCAGGCGGTTGCCCTTGCCCGGCAGGATGCCCGGAAGCAGATTCGGCAGCTTCTGGCGGTGACGCATTCCAAAAGCGCAGCGGAAGCGGTGATGCAGAGCCTGGAGGGCATGGAGCTTGCCCGGCTGTACCAGTATAAGGACGCACTGCGCCGGGATTTCTCCCGACAGTGCGCCGCCCAGCTACAACCCGGGGAGCATGCACCCCTGGACAGCTTCAGAATGTGAGGTGCGGCATGAACCAGGAAAAAGCAAGAAGCATTCTCCGGATGTTCAGCGGCGTGGCAGACGTGAAGAGCCTGGATCCCCTTCTGGATGAGGCAACCGCCCAGGTGGAGCGGATGCTCCTGCCGGACGCAGACCGGGAGCGGCCCCAGCTGGATTATCTCTGCGCCGCACTGGCGAACCTGCGGCACAGTCAGATGCTTGCCGCCCAGAGCCAGCTGACCTATACCTACGCAGGCACGGTGGCGAAGGAATCCGACCGGGGGCAGAAGGTGCCCTTTGCCCAGGCACTGGCAGAGGAGTATCTGAAAGCCTGTGCGGATCTGCTGACCTGTCCCGCATCCCCCCTGATGCAGACGGGAGGGCAGTAGTATGGGTACCATTCAGAGCATTCTGACCCAGCTTTGCGATAGGATTGCCGCCACGGGAGCAGCCATCCGGCTGGCATACGACAAGATCCCCATTTCGGATCCCCCCTGCCGGTATATGACCGGGGCGGTGACGGCGGTGCAGCTGGCGTCCCCTTCGGACTATGCAGGGGGCAGTCTGTATCCGCTGAAATTACAGCTGGAATTTCACCTGCTGGCACCGGCGGAGGACACCCCCGGCATGCTGTATGACCGACTGGAGCAGCAGCTGATGACCCCGATACTGGACAGCGGCTACACGGTGATGCAGCTCCGGGCGGAGGCACCACAGATCCAGCCCAGGCTGAACAAAATGGAGCTGACCGCCCAGGTGACCCTGCTGTGCCGGTATCAGCGGAAGGAGGGGAGTGCATGACCCAGGTAACGGATACCGCCCCCAAGCTGTACACCCTGCTGCTGCCCACGTTCACCATGACCGTGACGGATTTCACCCTGTCCGGCGGCAGACAGCTCCGGGAGGAGTCCACAGTGGCGGACGACAGCCGGATGATCTCTCCGGGGGTGCGGCGGCATACGCTGACCCTCATGGGGTTTGTGCCGGATTCGGACGCAGCAGCCCTTGCCCCCAAGCTGGAGCAGCTTTGCAGCAGCAACACCGCCCTGACCTTTTCCTTTGCGGGGATGCACTTTGAGAGCCTGCACACAGAGCAGTATGCAGTGCGGCAATGCAAGACCCTGTCGGCGGCACAGGTGCAGCTGACTCTTGCCGGGGTGGGGGAGATCAGCCAGGTGACCGGGGAGGAGGATGCCACATGACCCCCACGCTGACCCTGACGGACGTATCCGGCAGCACCCTTACCGAGGCGGTGTGTCTGAGCTTCCGGCTGGAAAAGGAGCGATACACCCCCTTCACCATGCTGACCGCCCGGTTCCTCACCAGCCGCAGCGAGTTCGGGAATCCGGCGTCGGTGGCATTCCGGCTGGACAATCAGCTGCTGCACCAAGGGGTGCTGGACGGCTTGACCATGACGAAACAGAAGGGCATGCAGACCGTGCAGGTATCCTCCAGGGGCTTCACCAGTCTGCTGATGCAGAACCAGATGGCGGCAGGCATGCTCACCGGCGTGACCCTCCAATCCCTGATGGAGAAATACACCGTGCCGGGAGTGACCTATGAATCCGGCATTACCCAGACCAATTATGTGTGGGTGAAGGAGGGCACCAGCCAGTGGGATGCCATCGTGAACTATGGTTACAAGTACAACCAGGGGTACCCCTACATCAGCGGCGCCAACCAGGTGCGGCTCACCCGGAGCGATGGGACAAGCATCACCATCGGAGGGGATACTCTGCTGTCCACAGGCTGCGGACTGGATTACACCCGGATGGTGAGCCATATTCACATGGCGGACGCAGACGGCAATGCAGATGCGTTTTCCCTGGAGAATGCAGACGCCACCGCCCGGAACATTGCCCGACACCGGCAAATCTCCCTGGATTTGCAGTATGCGGCAAACCCGGCGGACTGTCTGGCGCAGAAGCTCCGGTACAGCATGCGTGCCTGTCAAGGCGTTCGGGCGGTGTATCCCGGCTATCACGGGGAGGATCTGGAGCGGCACATTACCCTGGGCAGCTTTGCCGCCGGGTATATTTCCAGAATGATCGTCACCGGGGCAGGGGGGCGGATCACCACGGAGGTGCATCTGTACCGGGACAAGTTCTGCAATCTGCCGGAAGCCACATAATGAATCCCGCCGGGGCATGTCTCCGGCGGGGTTTCTTTTTGCTTGTGTGTTATCTTTTATGCTCTGGGTGCTGTGGATACACTTTGCCGTTTTACCTTTTCAGTGACCCTTTCCTTGTGTGTTGTCTTTTATAATCTGCGTGCTGCGCTTACGCAGTACAGGTTTACCGATATCTTGGGGAGACAACCCGGGGGAAGGGGGGCAGCCCGGCTGCCAATCCCCCTTCCCCTTCCGGGTTTTCTCCCCCAGTCCCCCGCTTTCCGCCTTCCCCATCCCCCTTCAAGTGACATGCCAAGTTACACATTTCCATGATGTTACACAGAACGGTGCAAAACCAGTCTGGCGCATGAAATCATGGGAACAATCATAGCAGGCTCATTCTCCACAAGAGTGGGGAGAGTTGTGGAAAAGAGAGC